>NZ_JAQMTY010000071.1 GCF_028330765.1 Spirulina subsalsa CS-330
ATTTTGCTGCGCCGCCAGTACAACTGGACTTCGCTCGTGTAGGCTGTCTGATCCATCGTCTCGGGTGGGTCGTTGACCAAGGATTATACTAACATCAAGCCGTCCTAGAAGGACGGGGTTTCTACCCAAATTTTCGATGAGTATGGCAACCGAAAAAGTGACCTACTCGATACCGCGATTCTACGGGCTGCCGTTAAGATAATGGCATTAACCTACGTTTAACACGCCCTTGGCATGGTCACGTCTCGTTTAAAATTGCAGCGCTCCTCGATTCACACTCCCCTTTGCACGCAGCTTCCCACCGAAGAAGCGATCGCCTGCAAGGGCATCGAGATGATTTTCCAGAGTGGTTCCCAGCATGTTCAGGTGTTGAATGGCATTGATATCACCGTCAAACGGGGTGATATTCAACTCCTGATGGGGCCATCGGGGTCAGGCAAAACCACCCTCCTCACGATTCTTGCTGGACTGCTGACCCCGACCGCCGGACAAGTGATGCTGTTGGGTCATGACATCACGAAGATGACGCGATCGCAGTTGTCACAATTTCGCCTGCACCAAATTGGTTTCATTTTCCAAGGGTTTAACCTTTTTCCGGCCCTAACCGCCGTGGAAAATGTGGAACTCGCCCTGAAAATGAAAGGCACGCAACCCAACAGTAAAGCGCGGCACGCCGAAGCCGCCGAACTCCTCGATAAAGTTGGCCTCGGCCATAAGATTCACAGTTTCCCCCGCGATCTCTCCGGTGGACAACAGCAACGGGTGGCGATCGCGCGATCGCTCGTTGGCCATCCCTGTTTGATCATGGCAGACGAACCTACCGCCTCCCTCGATTCCAAAAGCGGTCATGCCGTGATCGACATCCTGCGCCGCCTGGCCAAAGACGAAGGCGCAACGGTGGTGATGGTCACCCACGATCCTCGGATTACCGATGTTGCCGATCGCATCTCCTACCTTGAAGATGGTGTGTTGTTGCGCGACGCTCCCAGCCACAATTAAGCCCTGATGTTGACCTTAACCGAGGTGACGAAACGCTACGGCGATCGCCTTGCGGTGGATGCCGTCACCCTCACCCTCAAACCAGGGGAAATCTACGGCCTGCTGGGGCCGAATGGAGCAGGGAAAACCACCTTAATTAATCTAATCTGCCATCTGCTCGTCCCGGAACAGGGGCGAATTGAATGGCAAGGTCAACCCATTGCCCAGGTTGCCCGCCGGGTGATCGGTGTTGCGCCCCAGGGTCAGTTGCTCTATCCGTCGCTGTCCGGTCGGGAGCATTTACAGTTTTTCGGGCGGCTCTATGGTTTGGGGCGATCGCAACGACGGCAACGGGTGGCAACCTGTCTAGAATTGGTGGGGTTGACGGAGGTGGCGACCCAGCCGGTGCAGGGTCTCAGTGGCGGGATGAAACAGCGGCTCAATTTAGCGATCGCCCTCATCCATCGCCCGCAATTGTTAATCCTTGATGAACCCACGGTGGGCCTCGATTTCGCCGCCCGTCAACGCCTCTGGGCAACGGTGCAAACCCTCCAAGCCGAGGGGATGACGATTCTCCTCACAACCCATCTCCTCCATGAGGCGGAACGCTATTGCGATCGCGTTGGCATTCTCCAGCAGGGGCGGTTAGTCACGTCGGGAACTCTAGACGAGTTGCGCCAACGCAGCGGGGCGCAAACCATTGTCCGTCTCTACCCCAGCGATCGCGCCGCCGCCGCCCACTATTGCCAAACCCTCGGCTATCACTACCACGAAACCCCCCGCGAGTTTCTGGTGTGGCTTCCTGATGATCCGGATTTCTCCACATTGTGCGATCGCTTTTCCGGCCTTGCCCTCGAAGGTCTCCACCGCGAAGCGATCGGGCTAGAACACCTCTATCAGGAATGGGTTAAGCCTTCCCCGGAAGCGTAACCGTTCAGATCATCGATGCCTGTCCTCACTCAATTCAACGGTGCGAGAGAGAGCGGGGAAGAGTTGGAGGGCGAAGGGGTCGATGGTGAGGGAGACGCGATCGCCTACGGTGAAGGGAATGCGGGCCATGGTGCGCACATTGAGGCGCTGACCGGAGGGAAGTTCGACACGATAGGATTGTTCGCGCCCCAAAAATTGCCGATCGCCAACTACCCCGATGCCGTTGGGGTCGTGGGCGATGCGAATTTGCTCTTGGCGGATCATTAATTCGGCGCGATCGCCCTCTAGTTCAGTGGCGATCTCAAACCGTCCCACTTCGGTCTCCCAACCGTCGGCGCGGCGCTGGGCGGGGAGAAAATTCGCTTGGGTGACAAATTCCGCCACAAAGCGCGATCGCGGTCGGTAATACACCGTTTCTGGCCTGTCGATCTGTTCTAACTGACCCTGCTGCATCACCCCCACGGCATCGGAAATGGCGAGGGCTTCCTCTTGGTCATGGGTGACGAAAATCGCCGATGTGCCCGCCGCTTTGAGGATGTGGCGCAGTTCTTGGCGGAGGTGCGATCGTACCTGCACATCTAAATTACTCAAGGGTTCATCCAACAGCACCAACGCCGGTCGGGGAGCCAACGCCCGCGCCAACGCCACCCGTTGCTGCTGCCCCCCCGATAACTGATAGGGATACCGTTGCCCCAACCCCTCCAACCCCACCAACTGCAACACCTCCCCGATCCGCTGCTGGGTGGCTTTTGTCAACTTGCCCGACCCTTGCAGCCCAAACGCAATATTTTCCCCCACCGTCAAATGAGGAAACAGGGCATAATCCTGAAACACCATGCCCACGCCACGCTTCTCCGGCGGAATCTCTCGCCCGTCTCCCACCACATAACGCCCATCAATCATCACCGTGCCATAATCCGGCTCTTCAAACCCGGCAATCAAGCGCAATAACGTGGTTTTACCGCAGCCTGACGGCCCGAGCAACGTCAAAATATCCCCTTGGCGCAGGTGGAATGACACCTCAGACACCGCCGCTTGGCGAGTATTGGCAAAGTGTTTAGCAAGTTTCTCAACAGCAAGGGTAATCGACGGGTCAGACATCACAAAAGGCGTAGATCAAAGGTGAATTGTACCCTAGCACCGTTGGGTGGCAGCATTCAGGGTGAGCCATCTAGACGGAATACAGGGGAGGGATTGAGATGGGGGAGTTAAGGAATTCCAAAAACTCTGGTCTCGGTTGAAGGATTGTACTATGATTTTAGAGCAATTATTGCGAGTAATTTTCATTAAGTTCCCTTAAGTCATTGGAGTTGTCCGCGCCTTGTCTAGTTTGTCCTTTCCTCGTCGCACCCAGAAAGCCTTTCAGGATGCTGTTGCTCATCTCCCGATCGCTACCTTAACCAGTGGCTGGACGTTACTCGTGGCGGCGATCGCTCTCCTGATTTCGATCCCGATTCTGGCGGTGATCAGCAGCATTTTCAGCGACTCCGGTGAGATCTGGCAGCACCTTGTTGCCACAGTTTTGCAGGATTATATTATCAACTCCCTCGTGCTGATGGTGGGGGTGGGGTTGGGGGTGCTGATCGTGGGAACCGGGGCGGCGTGGCTCGTGACCATGTGCCGCTTTCCGGGGAGCCGCTGGCTGGAATGGCTCTTGCTCTTGCCCCTGGCGGCTCCGGCCTATCTGCTGGCCTATCTCTATACCGAACTGCTGGAATATTACGGGCCCATCCAAACCGCATTACGGCAAACCTTCGGCTGGCAAAGGATTCAGGACTATTGGTTTCCCGATGTGCGGTCCATGGGAGGGGCGATCGCTCTCCTCGTCCTCGTGCTGTATCCCTACGTTTACCTCCTCGCCCGTGTCGCCTTTTTAGAACAATGCACCTGCACCCTCGAAGCCAGTCGCTCCCTGGGTTGTAATCCGTGGCGGGGGTTTTGGCGTGTTGCCCTTCCCCTCGCCCGTCCTTCCCTCGCCGCCGGCCTTGCCCTCGTCCTGATGGAAACCCTCAACGACTTCGGCACCGTGGAATTTTTCGGGATCACCACCTTCACCACGGGAATTTATCGCACCTGGCTCGGCATGGGGGAACGCACCGCCGCCGCCCAACTGGCCGCCGTCCTCCTCGGCTTTATCTTGATCCTGATTGCCCTCGAACGCTGGTCGCGTCGCCGCGCCAAATATTACCAAAACGCCGGCCATGCCAAACCCTTTCAGCCCTATCACCTCACAGGTTGGCGGGCCTGGGGGGCGTTGGGCGCTTGTGCTGTGCCGGTGCTGCTGGGCTGTGGGCTGCCCTTTGCCCTCTTGATTCAGATGACCCTCGCCCACTGGCAGGATACCGTCGATCAAACCTTTTGGACGCTGGCGGGCCATAGTGTGGTGTTGGCGGTGATTACGGCGCTGTTGGGGGTGGCGTTGGCGGTGGTGATGGCCTACGGTCAGCGGTTGCGGGGCAATTGGGCGATGAATGTGTCGGTGCGTTTGGCGGCGATGGGCTACGCAATTCCGGGGTCGGTGATTGCGGTGGGGACGTTGATTCCCCTGGGGCGGTTGGATAATGGGATTGATGCTTGGATGCGATCGCACTTCAACATCTCCACCGGCCTGCTGCTGAGTGGGACGATCACCGCCCTCGTCTTTGCCTATCTCGTGCGGTTCCTCGCGGTCTCCTTCAACACTGTGGAATCCAGCCTCAGCAAAATTCAACCCAACCTTGATGATGCCTCCCGCAGCTTAGGCCAAGGGCCGACGGCAACACTCCTGAAAGTCCATGTGCCGTTACTCCAAGGGGGGCTGCTCACCGCCGCCATGCTGATTTTTGTCGATGTGATGAAGGAATTACCCGCGACCTTGGTGATTCGGCCCTTTAACTTTGATACCTTGGCGGTGCGGGTCTATCAATACGCCTCCGATGAACGCTTGGCCGAAGCTGCTGCACCGGCCCTGGCGATCTTGGCGGTGGGGATGATTCCGGTGATTTTGCTCAGTGTGCAGATTGCGCGATCGCGCCACTGCTGATCGAAATCCAATGCCCCCTCACGTCACCGCCCAGCAAGGGCATTGATTCCCTGTTCCGAAGAGAAGGGGTAGGGGGTAACGATGCTCTCTCAATGTGGCCAGCGATTAGCAAATTGGTCAAAATAAGGACAGTTTTGCCCGTCAATCCCCTTTATCTTAAATGTGCAAAGAAGACTCCCACTATAAAGCGAGTCCGAGTAGAGTTACCGAAGGTAACGGCGGACGTGCCTTTTAGTGGCGAGATGAATTTGCACCAACAAACAAATCGAGCGACAGCGAGTCCTTTAA
>NZ_JAQMTY010000072.1 GCF_028330765.1 Spirulina subsalsa CS-330
ATCAGGATAAATCAATGGCGTGAGTCGTTGAGCCTAGCAACCCTCTGCAACTTTCGTTGTTTGAGTGGATAAATGGTCAGGTAACTGGCTGTTCAGAATCTCCCACTATAGCCCGTAGGGTTTAGTGGGGGAGTATGTCAAGACGGCACTTTCCGATACCCTCGACAAGGTGAAAGGCTTACAACTGGGGGCGGTGGACTACATTACCAAGCCGATTCAACAGGATGAAGTGCTGGCTCGGATTAAGGTTCACCTCCAACTCTATACCTTGCAACGGAGTCTAGAAGAACAAGTGGCGGCTCGCACGGCAACCCTCAACGCCGCCCTTGAAGATTTAAAGCAAACTCAAGTGAAGCTGATCCAGGGTGAAAAAATGTCGGCTTTGGGGCAGTTGGTGGCGGGGATTGCCCACGAAATTAATAATCCGATTAATTTTATCCATGGCAATTTGCAGCCGGCACGGGACTATATTACGGATTTGCTGGAGTTGGTGGCGTTAATCTGTCAGCATTGTCCGACGTTGCCGCCGCCGGTACTGGAGCAGATGGAGACCATTGACCTTGATTTTATTCGGGACGATTTGCCCCGATTGCTCCAGTCGATGGATTTGGGAACGCAACGGATTCGGGATTTGGTGTTGTCCTTGCGCAATTTTTCGCGGCTGGATGAGTCGGAAACGAAGGCGGTGGATCTCCATGAAGGGTTAGAGAGTACGCTGTTGATTTTGCATAATCGTTGCAAGGCGACGGCCTCGGGGCCAGGGATTACGATTCAGAAACAATACGGGACATTGCCGTTGGTGGAATGTTATCCCAGCCAAGTCAATCAGGTGTTTATGAATCTGTTGAGTAATGCCATTGATGCTCTCAATAGTGGTGAATTTCCCCCAGAGCAGCCCCCGCAAATTCAGATCATCACTCAAGCTATGGGGCGCGATCGCGTCCAAATCATGATCACAGACAACGGCCCCGGCATCCCCACCGCCATTCAAGCTAAAATCTTTGATGCCTTTTTCACCACAAAACCGATCAGCCAAGGCACGGGCCTCGGTCTCTCCATTAGCCAGCAGATTATCGTCGAGAAGCATGGCGGACAACTGCGCTGTGATTCACCCCCCCCACCAGGGAACACGCTTCACGATTGAATTGCCCGTTCAGATCTCCATCCCCAGTGTGTGAAAAAATGATGATTTTGATACCACAATCCGGGAAAATCGATTGTAGGCTGAAGCAGGGAGTGATTTGAATTTGCCCCTATTTTTTAGGCATGGTTCAGGATCAACGGAGGGATGCGATCGCTCAACGGAGGGATGCGATCGCCCCCTGCATTGTGTGCATTGTATTTTAATTCCCTCATTGCTATGGTTGCCAGCCTTGGTGAAGTCCCCCAATCCTTTCCCGCCGATTTAGTGCGATTTAGCACCCGCATTGAAGAAACACGTCTCCAGCACCATCAAGCCCGTCCCCCCACCTCACCCTTCTCAGCACAGGAATACTACGGGGCCGCCCTCATGCCCCTCCATGATCGTGACATTGATGCCCTCATGGGTCTCTTTGCCGCAGAAGATCTTGATGCGATCGAACAAGACCTCCTCACTGTCCTACAATCCCTCTGGCCTGAACCCTGTTGGGATGATGCAATCTTTGAGCCGTTGGATCAATCCCTCTTTGATTTCCTCAATGGCTACCTTTAACCCCCTATCGTGACAAGCCCACCCCATGGATATTCCCCAACCCCTACTCCAAAACCTGATCCTCTATCTCAGCGGTCGCCGGGCTGCCCATGACGCGGAAGCAGAATCGTTGCTCAAACAACTGACCATGGCAATGGAAACAGCCGAACACAGTGGCGAGCACACCAGAACGCCAGCAAGCCTGTTTTCAGCACCTCCCGGCGACGAGATTGGTTGTTGAAAGGACAAGGAATGGAGAGCATCCCGCTTGATATCACGACATACCCTAAGCGGTGGGTTACGGCGGATTGTCGGATTGCAGTGATAGCAGGAGCTTAAGCCGCCTAACTCACCCTACTGGATTGACACGGCCAAAGTAAGGCATTAAGTAGGGTGCTGTTAGCGCAGCGTAACGCACCAAGCACGGATATTTCAGCGATCGCAGCCATTGCATAACTTAAGGCGTGCCACTACTGTCACGACACACGTTAACCAGTGGGTTACGGCGGATTGCTAGATTGCAGTAATGGCAGGAGGTTAAGCCGCCTAACCCACCCTACATAAAGACAGACAAAGCACCATTTTAGCTGTGTCACGACAGTAGCTGTTAGCGAAGCGTAACGCACCGTCACGTTGAGCTTAGGACATTCAAGACGATCCGAATATTAAGCCTTGACTCTGCACTAATCAAATAACCGAAAGTAGGGGTAACGCACGGGTACACCCGGCTCTTTTTCTAACTTGAAATTGATCACATCCCAACAGGGATCATCACTACTTTCTGGGCTAAACACCACCGGTAACCCATACAGCCGGGGCACTTTTGCATCTGTATCCGGACTACGCCAAGCACTACTCCGCTCTAGGTAGGAACTGACAAGGCTTTGATAACGGTGGGCGATCATAACCTGTGTGGCTCGGTAGCCTTGGGTATAGAGACGATCGAGGGCTTCATGAATTTCAAACCGAATCCCATCGGGGTGGGTGTGTTGGCGATACCATTCTTCGTTCCATTGCCGCCAATGGCGGCCCGATTGGAGATGGACTAATTCTGCTGTGTTGGGATCGGCTTCAAATGCGCCGTGGCGAGGACAAAGGTAGGTATCAGTGAGCATTAACGCCGGGATCGCTTGGCGACAGTGGGGGCAATGAATCTCTGCCCCGAAGATCGGGTATTGCAAGGCCGGGTTAATCATAGAACCGTTGGAACCGTAGTCGTTTCTGTACGAGCAACCCTCTAACAGGAGCTAGCGTGGTTTCATTATAGAGCGTCAAACTCAGCCCTGGGAGTTTCCGAACCATTGCCGCTGTCGGGCTTCAGAAATGGGGGGGAATCCTCAAAACCAACGTAACAAAGTAGAGACGATCGCTCCGTTCATGCAGGGGCGTGAGCCAAGATAGGTCTAAGAGCTTGTTTAAAAAGTGTCTTTAATAGAAAGGCAAGGGGCTTAAGCCCCTTGTTTCCATTGAGTGAAGCTCATGATTTGGATCTGATTTTAACTTTTCAAACAGCCTCTAAAACGGGTATGGAGTGGAAACCAATGACCACAGAACACGATCGCGCTCTCCTCTTTCAAGAAGTACAACAATTTCGCCAACGATGGCTCTGGGCCTTATTGCTGGGGATTAATGGCGTTGTCATTGCCGTGACCCTCTATCGCGTGTTTGGCTCTAACCCCGACCCTAGCCCCGTTTGGGTGTTGCTCCTAGTGGTGGGGGTAGCCTGCTTGAATACGGTGCTATTTGCGGTGATGAAGCTTAACACTGAGGTCAGCGAAGCCGGGATTTTGATTCATTATTTTCCCCTGAAACGGCGTAGCATTACCCGCGATCGCATTCGATCCTGCGAGGCTCTCACCTATCGCCCCATCAGAGACTACGGCGGCTGGGGGATTCGGCGCGGCTGGTCGAGTATGGCCTATACCGTGCAGGGCGATCGTGGTGTTTGGGTTGAACTCACCAGCGGCAGACCTGTGTTGATCGGTTCCCAACGCGCCGAAGCCTTGGCCGAGGCGATCGCCTCCCTACTCCCACCGAGCTAACCTCAGCCCGTACGCGGCACTCGTTCAATTTGGGCATAGCCGCTAAAGTTCAAGGTCGCGCCTTTTGTTTCCAAGCGGTTGATCCGCAGCGTCACCCCATCCAGGTTAAAGCGGTCAAGATCCACCATCTCATTGAGGATTTCCACCAAAATACCCATCAGAATTTTAGAGAGACCCTGTTCTGCCGTGGGGATTTCGTCGGCCATAAATTCAGCCGCTTCGTAGGTAATCCGCCGCCGTTTCGCCAAGCCCAACTCACAACTGAAGCAGATCGGCACAATCTTATTCGTGAGATTCGCCTTGGCGAATAACTTGATTCGATTGTCGGGCAACAGCTTGAGGCTGATCTCGTTAAACGATACCGGTTGCCCCCCGGAGAGGTTCGTCAGTCGTTCATCGGTGAGGCCTTCGAGGCGTTGCCGAACAAGGGGCGCTGAAAAGGCGCTGTTAATATCTTCTTCGGTTAGTTTGACGAGGGCCACTGCTTGCGTGGGTTGTTTTAGGGCAATTTGTCCCTTGAGCAGCGAGCCAAAGTCAATGGCAACGGCATCGGTTTCAAAGGACAATTCAGCGGTGCGAAAGTCCCGCCGGATGACCAAGCCGTGACCGTTCATCTTGAAACTATCAATACTTCCTTGGAGAAGCTTGCTAGAGGGGTTGCAGCGCACCTTGACATCGACCATGTCACTTTGAGTAAACAGATGCCGCAGGGTGTTGCTAGCAACGCTATTGAGGAGATCCTCTCCCCAATCTGGTTTTTGGGAGGAGTTCGAGCCGATAAAGCCACCAAACATAAAACTAAGGTCCGCGCTGCTCACAACGTTTGTTACAAAAATTTACTTCCTACCTTCCTTGTAACAGAATCTTAAAGATTCAGCAAAGAGTATTGTTATCGCTTGCTGGGAGTTGGGGATGAGGGAACGGCGATCGCAGGAATAGCGAAAACGGAGCGATCGACCGCCCGTCAAGGTGTTGAGTATTTATACTCATTGCCATCTGTGAGATTTTTCCCATGGGAAATCAGGGTAAAAATTTTTTTCAACGGGAGGACAAGATCCCACGATGGATTCACATGGGGCGAGAGTTGCGATCGCAGCTCATCGAAAATTTGGGTAGAAACCCCGTCCTTCTAGGACGGCTTGATGTTAGTATAATCCTTGGTCAACGACCCACCCGAGACGATGGATCAGACAGCCTACACGAGCGAAGTCCAGTTGTACTGGCGGCGCAGCAAAAT
>NZ_JAQMTY010000008.1 GCF_028330765.1 Spirulina subsalsa CS-330
CCTTTAGGCGCGGGGAGGATGTCAATGTGATGAGTCCGACGACAAACGCCAGCCGGATTTGACCACTTGCCGACTGCGGGCGATCACGAGGGCATCGTCGCCCACATCTTCGGTAACCGTCGAACCGGCCGCGATCGTCACCTGTTCCCCCAAAACCAAGGGCGCGACGAGGACAGAATTCGACCCCGTTTTACAGCCATTGCCGATGATGGTTTGGTGTTTATTCACGCCGTCATAGTTGGCGGTGATTGTCCCTGCGCCGATGTTGACGCGATCGCCCAAGGTCGCATTGCCCAGATAGGATAAATGGGCAATATTGGTTTTTTCCCCCACCTGCGTCTGTTTCAGTTCGACAAAATTCCCAATCCGACAGCCTTGGCCTAATTCCACATGACCCCGCAAATGGGCATAGGGGCCGATCCGCGTTGCCGCCGCCACGGTGCTATCGGTAATCACGGAATACATCACCGTCACATTCTCGCCAATCTGGCTATTTTCAATCAAACTGCTGGGGCCAATCCGGCAGCCTGTCCCAATCACCGTGTTGCCCCGGAGGTGGGTTTGGGGTTCGATGACGGTATCGGGAGCGAGGGTAACCGTGTCGTCAATGGTGATGCTGTCGGGGTTAATCAAGGTCACGCCCGCCCGCATCCAGTCGTCTTTAATCCGCACCTGGAGCATATCGGCGGCCTGGGCTAACTGGCGGCGATCGTTAATCCCGGTAATTTCTTGGCTATCCTCTACATCAACGGCCATCACTTGCGCCATCATCGCAAACACATCCGTCAGGTAATATTCCTGTTGGTCATTCTCGTTGGAGAGTTTGGGTAAAACGGCGGCGAGTTGGGGCCAGTGGAAACAGTAGACCCCGGCATTGATGCGGGGGGTTTGGCGTTGGGCCTCGGTGCAGTCGCGGTCTTCGATGATCTGTTGGACGTAGTTTTCGCCATCGCAAAACACGCGCCCGTAGCCTTTGGGGTTGGCGAGTTGGGCGGTGAGGAGGGTGGCGCTGTTGCGGTGGGTGCGGTGGGTTTGGAGGAGGGTGGCGATGGTTTCGGGGCGGAGGAGGGGAACATCGCCGTTGAGGATGAGGAGGTCGTCGTCCACGCCTTGGAGGGGGTCGAGGAGTTGTTGAATGGCGTGGCCGGTGCCAAGTTGTTCAGTCTGCTCGACGAATTCAACGCCCGGTAGGTGGCTGAGGGTGGTGCGGACGCGATCGCTCTGATACCCCACGATCACCAATTGCCGCGAAGGTTCCACGGCACGACAACTTTGTAACACCCGCTCGACTAAACTTTTACCGCCCAAGGTATGGAGCACCTTAGGTAAATCTGACTTCATCCGTGTGCCGCGCCCGGCTGCCAAAATTGCTACCGCTACCATAGTTTTATCAAGCTTAAATTTTTTAGATACTGTAAGGCTAGGAACTCAATGATCCAAGCAGTGATCCCCGCAAGGATCAGCGCCTTGAGGGCAACGGCCACAGAAACCCACGACGCTCCGAGCCGTCGTCTCTAAACTCCTGCCTAGATCATGCTCTGTTTTGAGTCCTAGGATTTCACGTTTTCCCAACAAAGACCGTTCCCATTGTCTTTGAAAAATGGCCCAATCGCCTAATCCTGATGGCATATTCTGACCTATTGCGCCTCTCCCAAGGCCAACTCAACACCTTTACCCAATGTCCCCGCCGGTATCAATACACCTACCACGAGCAATTGGGACGGCCCCTTGATCCCAACCGCCAGGAGAGTTTGACCTGGGGAAGTCAGTTCCATACCCTGATGCAACAGCGGGAATTAGGGCTGCCGGTGGAGGGGATGTTTGGTCCCGATGATCCCCTCGGTGTGACCTATCAGGCCTTGTTGGCGAAGCTGCCGGAACTGCGGGAGTCCGATCCGAATGTTGGCCGGGAGGCGGAACACCGTCGGGTTTTGCAGTGGCCCGATGTGGTGTTGACGGTGGTGTATGACCTGCTGCTGGTGACGGCCCACCAGGCGACGATTCTGGACTGGAAGACCTATCGGGATCTGCCGCCCCGTGAACAGGTGGAGCAGAATTGGCAAACGAAGCTCTATCCCTATGTGTTGGCGGCTACGTCGGACTATGCACCGGAACAGATTACGATGACCTATTGGATTGTGGGGGATGCGGAGAATGTGCGATCGCACACCTTCCCCTACAGCACCGCTGCTTATCTCGCCACCCAGACCGAACTTCGCCACATCGTCGCCCAGTTGCTCACCGCCGAGGAACAGTACCGCGACGACAACACCCCCTTTGCACAAGTGCCGGAAGCGAAGGGCCTGTGTCGCCGTTGCCCCTTTGTCCAATGTTGCGAACGTCAAGAAACCACAACATTTTCCCCCACCCAATGGCGAGAAATGATTCATAATGATCCGAATATCTGAAGCCTGTCGCCAGCATCTACGGCTTTTCTTCTCGGTTACGACGTTACGAAAGGGCAAGGGCATTTCCATCGACCCAAAGCCGTGCGATCGCATCAGGAGCAAGGCTTCCCACGCTCGACCCCTGTTCGCCACGGGTAAAGCTTTAGATTTTGTTCAGTATCCAGAATTTTTAATGCCGGATACTGGTAAGAAGAGAAGGATTATTTTTAGCTATTTACCCCTGCTCTTGCCAGACTACCCATGACCACTGCTCCCAATGACCTCAGAGTTCTGACCAGTCTGCAATTCATTAGCGCCCTGATCGCGATCCCGATCAGCTTCTTGATGGGAGTGCAAAAAATCGCCCTGATTGTACTCGGTGAGGCAGTCCAATCGGGCACAGACTGGATGACCAATGGGGCACTGCTGAACCAGGGCGCGATCGCCCTACTCTCGCTGGTGACGTTTTGTATGGGAATTGTAGCCCTGTATCTCAGTCTGTCCCTTCAGCACAATAACCGCCGCTTTGCCCTCTACGGCACGATGATCACCCAAGCGGTGCTCTGTGGTGCGGAGTTGGCGAAGTTTGGGTTTGGCGTGCGGGGGAATTTACTAACGATTTTGCTAGCGATCGCAATTTTAGGGTATCTCTACAAACCCCAGTGGGCCAGCATCGCCAAAAGTTTTCGCCAAGGCACGTTTCGTTTTCCTCAATCCCTGCAACTCGACTCCCCCCAACCCAATCCCCCCCAGCCTCCCAGCCCCAGCGATCCCCTTGATCCCGAACTTGCCCAACAGAATGATTAGCGTGGAGCGTTTCACCCGATGGAAATCCCGGCTTGGTTAATCATTGCGGGGGTGGGGATTGCGATCGCCGGCGGCATGAGTCGGCTTTCCCTGCGGGATGTCCAGTGGTTCATGCGCCTGCGCCGTCCCCCTTGGCTCACCTTTGAACGCTTCATTCCCCTGATTTGGATCACGATTTTAATCTGTGGCGGCTGGTCAGCCTATCTCGTTTGGCAAACCATCCCCGGCACAGCCCAGGCCTGGCAACTCATGGCCGGATATACCTTTCTCGAAGTGGTGATCATGGCCTATACCCCGGTGATGTGTCGCTGTCAGCGGCTCCTCGTCGGGGTTGCCATTGGTAGCTTTGGGGTCGTGGTGGGCGCAGGCTTAACGATCCTAGTCTGGCCGATTTCCCCGTGGGGCGGTGGGTTACTCTTGCCCTATCTGCTCTGGAGTCCTATCGGCACTTGGGTTACCTGGAAAATGGTGGCCCTCAATCCCGGTCAAGGTTAGCCTTGTTTTGCCCCGATCCAGGGGGTAGCTTGAACTAGAGACATCTAGCCGCATTCTGGGTACAAACTGATACAGTTCTTAACAAAGATACTCAGGAATCCGGAAACGGTTTAATCTAAAAACTGACTCAAAATACTTATTGAATTCGTTTAATCCATCGGCATTGCGCCACCTAAGACAAATCAATCAGGTGTAAACAGACCTAAACTTTCAGCCTGATCCGGTGGCTCACCCCACCGAACCACCGAGGCTGACGTTGATTGTTCCACTTGAGATTAAGCGGATTGTCATTAAATACACCTGTGTAAAACCGTGGATAGGAGATAACTGAGCAGACTATGACGATTACGGCAAGTGGTGGAAGTTCTCTAGCCCGCCCGCAACGATATCAAACGGTTCCCACGTCGGCGATCGCGCAGGCTGAACAACAAGACCGTTTCCCCGATATGCGGGAACTAGGCGAACTCAAGGCGTTTTTCGATTCTGGAAATAAGCGAATTGCGATCGCGCAAACCATTTCTCAAAACGCAGAGATCATCGTATCGCGGGCCGCCAACCGCATTTTTACCGGCGGCTCTCCCATGTCCTTTTTGGAAAAACCCCCCTCAGATGATGCCGAAACGAGTCCCGCCAGCGGCACGACTTCAGAAGGCGCAGACCCCGGCACGCTCACCTTCGTCGAAAGCGGCGGCGGCAACAGCGTGCTCGACAGCATCAAAAACCTGTTTTTGAGTACGGGGAATAAAATCGAAACGCCCACCGGGTTTCGCACGATTCCGATCAGCAAATATGGCCCCCGCAACATGCAAAAATCCCTGCGGGATTTGTCTTGGATGCTGCGCTATGTCACCTATGCGATCGTGGCCGGTGACCCGAATATCATCACGGTAAACGTGCGCGGGCTGCGGGAAATCATCGAAAACGCCTGTTCAAGTGCCGCTACGATCGTGGCGATCCAAGAAATGAAGGTAGCCGCTCGCAAATACTTCGCCACCGATGACGATGCGATCGCCCTCGTCTCGGAATACTTTGACGTGGCCCTCACTGAGTTTAAAGCCCCCCTCCCCTCGGATAAACTCCGTCAGCGGGAATCGGCCGATCAGCAAGGCTTGCAACTGCCCCAAAGCTACTTTAACGCCGCCGAACGTCGTCAAAAGTTTGTCATGAAGCCCGGCCTCTCCGCCTCGGAAAAAGGCGCGATCATCAAGGCTGCCTATCGGCAAATCTTTGAGCGGGACATCACCCGTGCCTATAGCCAATCCATTTCCTACTTGGAATCGCAGGTGAAAAACGGCGATATTTCCATGAAGGAATTTGTGCGCCGCTTGGCAAAATCCCCCCTCTATCGCAAGCAGTTCTTTGAGCCGTTCATCAACAGCCGCGCCCTTGAACTGGCATTCCGTCACATCCTCGGTCGGGGCCCCTCGTCCCGCGAAGAGGTGCAGAGTTATTTTGCGATCGTCTCCGCCGGTGGCTTAGGGGCGCTAGTGGATGCCCTCGTGGACTCCCAAGAATACTCCGACTATTTCGGTGAAGAAACCGTGCCGTACCTGCGGGGTCTGGGTCAAGAAGCCCAAGAATGCCGCAACTGGGGGATGCAACAAGACCTGTTTAACTACAGTGCGCCCTTCCGCAAAGTGCCGCAATTCATCACCACCTTTGCGAAATACGAGCAACCCTTACCGGATCAACATGTCTACGGTGCTGGTAATGACCCGCTGGAAATTCAATTCGGGGCGATTTTCCCGAAAGAAACCCGCAACCCCAACACCCGCCCGTCGCCCTTCGGTAAGGATACCCGCCGGATTCTGATCCACCGCGGCCCGGCCACCAATAGCCAAGTGAGCAATCCAGGCGCACGGGGTGAGTTCCCCGGTAGCCTTGGCGCGTCGGTGTTCCGTTTGGATCAGTTGCCCACTGGGAAGAAAGGCGTTAGCGTCAAATATTCCGAAAGCAGCACCCAAAAATTCCTGAACGCGGCCTATCGCCAAGTGTTCGGTCGTGAACTCTATGCGGGTCAACGTTTGACCTTGGCGGAGATTAAGCTGGAAAACGGCGACATCACCGTGCGCGAGTTCATCAAGGCCCTCGCGAAGTCTGAGGTGTTCCGGAGCCTCTATTGGTCGTCGATGTATGTCTGTAAGTCGGTGGAATATATTCACCGCCGCCTGTTGGGTCGCCCGACCTATGGCCGTCAGGAAATCAACGCTTATTTTGATATCTGCGCCAAGCAGGGTTTCTATGCCTTGATTGATGCGATCGTTGATAGCCAAGAATACACCGAAGCCTTTGGGGAAGATACGCTACCCTATGAGCGGTATGTGACTCCGGCCGGGATGCAAATGCGGATGGCGCGTCCGGGGGCGCTGAAGCCCGATTTTGCGACGCAGGTGACGGCAGAAACAACGCCGCGCTTTATCGAACTGGGTCAGGTTCCGGCGAATCGGACGGAGCCGGATGTGAGTTTCCGGGTCAACCAAGGGGTGACGGCGCAGCGGCAACAGACGAAGCTGTTCAAGCTGACGAATTTGAGCGACAAGGTGGCGTTGAAGAATGCGATCGCTGCTGCCTATCGTCAAATCTTCGAGCGCGACCTCGCCCCCTACGTGATCCAAACCCAATTCACCGCCCTCGAAAGCAAACTCGGCAACGGCGAAATCACCGTCAAAGAGTTCATCGAAGGTCTCGGTCGCTCGGAACTCTACCTCAAGGAGTTCTACACCCCCTACCCGAACACGAAGGTGATCGAGTTGGGAACCAAGCACTTCCTCGGTCGTGCGCCCCTCAACCAAAAGGAAATCCAAACCTACAACCAAATCCTCGCTACCCAAGGCATCAGCGCCTTCATCGGAGCGATGGTGAACGGGATGGAATACCTGCAATTGTTCGGCGAAGATACCGTGCCTTACCGTCGTTTCCCGACGCTCCCGGCGGCGAACTTCCCGAACACCGAGAAGCTCTACAACAAGCTCACGAAGCAAGACAGCGAAGTGGTTGTCCCCAGCTTTGAGCCGGTCGGCATTCGCTAACCTAAAATTCTCGATTTAACTCAAAACCCCCTCGGATTGAGGGGGTTTTTTAGTGCTAAATCGGGACAATATCACCTCAATGCGATCGCTATAATACAAATAAATTAAATGCGGCGAGACATCAGGCGCGATCCGGATGTGTTGTGATGGGTGGCGATCGCAGGGTTAATTACATGGAGACAATTGAAGAAAAAGTGGTAGTGCATTAATGCACGGGACGGAGGAAAATCAGGCTACACAACTACGATAACTAGGGAGACAAGCTCATGGCTATTGAGATGACCTGTCCGACCTGTGGGTCTCACGATATCTCCAAGAACGGCACTAGCCACCGA
>NZ_JAQMTY010000073.1 GCF_028330765.1 Spirulina subsalsa CS-330
CGATGTTCACCTTCTCTCGATCCCCCCTAGCCCCCCTTAAAAAGGGGGGAACGAAAAAAAGTCCCCCTTTTTAAGGGGGATTTAGGGGGATCAAACGCAGACGAGGCCAACATTTGAACGTTATGTATAAGCAGTAGCCCGCTTTGGGAGAGGGACTTTGAACGGTGGATCATGGGTCGCTTAATTTGAAGGAACAGGTTTGAGGGTGAGATAAAGGTTGTAATTCACCAATTGGGGGGCGTTGCTGGCGATCGCGATCGCATAGGTTCCCGTGGTTTTCACCGTACCCGACCACACCCGCTCGGTTTCCCGTTCGAGGAGGGGTTCACCAGTGGGATCATACAAGCCCACCACCGTCGGATAATCACTCACCGCATTCACCTGCATGAATTGCCCCGCCGTGACCTCCACGGTAAACACCCCGCCTTGCCAGGCTTCGAGGCTGCCCGCATGGCGCAATTCTTCGCTGAGTTGGGGGGTTAAGGGGGTGAGGGTTTGGCCGTTGACGAGGGCTTTGACGTGATCAAAAGCGATCGCATCCCAGACCTGCTGCAATGCCGCTGCATCGTCCGGGGTACTCAGGGGAAAATACAGCGCAAACACCGTATCCGTCAGCAGTTCCACCGCCGCAAAGGACAGATTTAAATCCTGTAACTGTTGCCGCCATGCCCGGCGATCGCCTTGATCATATTGCCCCAATTGTCGCCGCGCCTCGCCAGACAATTCACTGAGGGTATCGAGCATCTGTTGGGCGAGATCGTACTGATGGTTGCGCCAAATCTCATCATCGGGGTCAGAGGTCGGAGCGATGCCCACCCGTGAAGGATATTTTTGCTCGTATTTGTAGCGCAATAACGCTTGGAAAAACTCGTAGTCAATCGCTAATCCTTGCCGTTGCCGCCGCAGGTCAATCCTGCGATCGCGCTCACTGGCCGGTAAATCGGGATCAGGGTCAGGTTCAGGGTCATCCGTCGGCGGAAAACTCAACAACTCACTGCCGGGCAAAATCGGCGGCAGTGTGGGGGACAAGTCTAGATCCGGTTGGGGCGGTGCAGGGCGGCTCACCTGATACTCCACCCAGGCTTGCCCCAAGAGCCAACCCAGGCCCCCCGCCCCCGCAATCACCAGCAGCACCAACAATCCCCGCCCCAACCATTGCCCCACGGGCCAGCCCGGCGATCGCGCCGCCACCGGTAC
The DNA here is from genome assembly GCF_028330765.1 of Spirulina subsalsa CS-330. Taxonomy (GTDB): domain Bacteria; phylum Cyanobacteriota; class Cyanobacteriia; order Cyanobacteriales; family Spirulinaceae; genus Spirulina; species Spirulina subsalsa_A. The sequence continues at coordinate 1,198 of NZ_JAQMTY010000073.1, forward strand.
AGCGGTAAATTCCGACTGGGGCAGGGGCGTGGGCGGCATCGCGTTCACCGCCCTCGGTAACGCCTGGAGAACAGTATGGGCACTTTGGGGGCGATCGCTCGTTTTTCGCGCCACCATCGTCGCCAACAAATCCTTAAGCACCATGTTATGGAGCACAATGTCATCCCAGTGCCATTGCCCTTCTTTATTAAGCAGGGTCTTTGGCTCTTGCCCCGTCAGCGCCATTAACACCGTCGTGCCCACAGCATACAGGTCGCTATAGGTGTAAATAATCCCTTTTTGGATTTGTTCGGGGGGCGCGTAGCCCACGCCGCCCACAGCAGGTAACGCAGCGGCCTGGCTCAAGGTGGTCATGTCCTGCCGTGACCTCCACAGCGTCACCAAAACCTGTTTAATCCCACCAAAATTAATCAACACCAAGCGGCTATCCTGGGGCCGCCAAATAATCGAATCCGGGGAAATGTTGCGGTGGATCACCCCTTGGTTGTGGAGGTAGTCCACCACGGGTAACAGTTGTTGCAGGAGGCGAATCCCTTCGAGTTCCGTTAGGGGGCGTTGCTCATCCCAACGGCGTTCGAGAACATGGCGCAACACTGTCCCTTCTACAAAGGTTTGGACGAGGTAAAACGCAGTGATGCCCTCGCGGGTGAGTTCAAAAAAGTCCTGCACCTGGGGCAGTTGGGGATGGTGCAAGCGCCGCAAAAATTCCACTTCCGGCGCGAACAAGTCCCGCGCCTGTTGCACCACGTCGGGGGTCTGGTTCGGGAGGTGAAATTCTCGCAGAATATGGGGGCGATCGCTTTGGGTCACATCATGGACAAGATAGGTCGCCCCGCAGGGATTCTTGCCCAAGACAGTGACAATCCGGTAGCGATCGCCCAAAATCTCGTCAGACTGAACAGCACTTACCATAAATTTCAGGCGTTTCCTTCCATCATTCTTAGCAGAAGTCCCCCATGACTAGGTATTGTGGGCAACATTCTCAGCAACATTCCCCGCATTGCCCTCCAAGCACCGCCCAGATTTGACCTATCATGGTGGGGCCAAACAAGAGGAAGACAATAATATGTCCGGTTATAACGCGACAGCCAGTTTATGGCTTAAGGATTATCTTACGTCGTGGGATGTTTATGAGCATGGCATCAGCCGCATATTACTGCACCAACGCACAGCCTTTCAGGATTTAATGATCGTCGAACTGGAAAATTCTCACAAAGCCCTGATCCTAGATGGCCTCTGGCAGTCCTGCACCCGTGATGAATTTCTCTACCATGAACCCCTCGTTCATCCCGCCTTTTTAACCCACCAAGCCCCCAAAAACGTCCTTGTCCTCGGTGGCGGCGAAGGGGCAACGGTGCGGGAAATCCTGCGCTGGAAGACGGTGGAACGGGTGGTGATGGTGGATATTGATGGGGAAGTGGTGGAGGCGTGCCGGCAATGGTTGCCGGAAATGCACGGCGGTGCGTTGGATGATCCCCGGGTGGAGGTGGTGATCGGGGATGCGTTGGACTATGTGGCCAAGGCTGCGCCGGAATGGGATGTGATTATTTCCGATCTCTCCGAACCGATTGAACAGGGCCCATCCTTTGCCCTGTTTACCCAGGAATTTTTTGCCCAGTTGAATCACTGCTTAACCCCCGGTGGGGTGTTGGTGGTGCAGGGGGGATCGGTGGCGATCGCCAATCTCACCTTCCATGCCCGTCTTGCCAACACCCTACAAACCGTTTTCCCCTATGTACTGTCCTACACCGCGATGATCCCCACCTTTGGGGAACCCTGGGGGTTTCTCCTCTGTTGTCAAACCCCCATTGACCGCCGCCCCGACCCTGATGCCATTGACCAACTCCTCGCCACCCACACCACAGGGGGCTGCCGCTGCATCGACGGCATCGCCTATTTAGGCCTGTGTCAAACGCCGCTGTATGTGCGAGAGGCGATCGCTCACACCACAGAGGTCTATACGCGCGATCGCCCCCCTCAATATCCCAACGCCCAAGGCATTTTGGGCAGTTGAAAGACAAGGCGGCTTTAGCCCCTTGCTCGTTAAATAAGCCCCTTGCTCGTTAAAAGGGATAGCCCATCACCACAAAGGCCGCCCAATAGTAGGGGTGGGCGTAGGGGGGTTCTTTGCTGTTTAACTGCTCCGGTTGAGTGCGGAGGTCTTCGGCAAAGGCGGTCATCCGTTCAGCGATCGCATTCGGGGCCGTTTCCATATCCTGGGCGCGATCGAGATACCAGCGCACGAGTTCCTGCGGTGTCACCGTGCGTAACCACAGTTGCACCTGTTTATGGGCCACGATCGCCGAACTCCCTAGGGCCAAACGGCGATAAAACTCAATCATAAACAGCATCCGGGCGTGGCCATCCATCTCCCAGAGGGGATAGAGCACATAGGTCACCCCTTGACTGAGCAGAGCCGTCATCCCATTCACCAGATCCGGTTCAATGGCAGGATAGGGGGTTGTGGTTTGGGGCGGATAGGCAAAGCTAATCAGTTCACATTCGCCCAAGGCCAATGATCCCAAATCTGCAAAGGTGAGTTTGGTGCGATCGTTGAGGGCGAGGTAGGACTGGGGCGGCTGCTTGCTGTTTTGCATGATGGGCGTGAAGCAATGCCAATAGCGGTAGCCGCCGCCGAGGAATTGACGGCTGGCCGTGGCGGAGGTAATGTCCGCGTTGAGCCGCTGCACTTTGGTGAATTGGTGACAGACTAGCCCGGTTTCTAAGGCCACATCGGGCCGGCTATCAAGTTGAGATTCTAAACAGAGCAGCGACACATCCGGCTGCTCTGGCGTGGGGGTATCGGCGAGGCCGAGGGAGAGCCAATCTTCATCGGCTTCGGATTGGGGCCAGGGGTTGGCTGTGGGTGAGGGGTTGCTGATCGGCGGCAGGCTGGAGGGTTGGGCAAGGCGAAGACTAGGGAGATAGCTGATCGTGAAGCGATCGGGGAAGAGGGCATGGAGGGGTAGGGCTTGGAGGGCTTGATGGGGAACGAGGATCAGATGGTTGATTGCTTTGTCTTTGAAGGTGTCGAGGAGGGACGCGATGCCTAGGAGTTGATCCAAGTGGCGCAGTTGTTCCGGGAGGTGAACCTGGAGCCAGCCGGGTTCGGGGCTGTGGGTTTGCCAGGTGCTGAACCAGGGGAGGAATTGCTCGCGTTGGGTGCGGGCATCGAGGCCCGTGGGGGCGGGGGGGGCGGGTTCCGGTTCGGGGGTGAGGGTGGGGGTTTCCAATTCCATGCCCAGGAGTTCGAGGAGGATCGAGAGGGAGGCTTCGCTGTTTTGCTTGGCCTGTTCGACACGCGATCGCAACGAGGGACTGAGCACCACATTCAACACCACATTGGGGGTATGGCCGAGGACGACGGGTTCAGCGGTTTGGGCGGTGATTACAAAGGTGGTGAGGCCCGCCGGGCTGCAATGCCAGTAGAGCATGGCGGTGTTGTCGTCGAGGCGGCGCTGAATTTCCGCCCATTTGAGGCTGCCTTCCTGGAGGGGGAGCCGTTCCCAGAGCCAAGCGATCGCAAAATTCCGACTTTGTTCCGCCCATTCCAACGCCGTGGCCAATTCGCCCGCCTGAATCATCACATCCACATAAAGCTGATTGAGCACCGCCATGGCCATGGCCAACTGTCGTTTGTGCTCCCATGTCACATTGGCATCGTTGAGAATGTTGTGACAGCGATCGCGCCCTTGGCGATAGGTGGCTTGGGCCTGGCTGAACTCTTCTAAATGCAGTTCAGCGAGGATTTTCGCTTGCAGAATCTCCAAATAGGCTTGGGGAAACTGATCCGCATCGAGGCATTGCAGGGCCGCGTCGTAATGGGTGAGGGCTTGGCGCAACCGGGATGCGGGTTCTGGGGTTGCCAAGGCTTCGGCCACGATCGCCAAGCCTACATGGTGCTGAATCCGGGCCCAGGCTTCGGGATATTGCTGCGGGGATACCTGCTCTAAGCCATGGAGGAGGGTCGCCAATTGACCATCGTAGCCCCGTTGATTGAGGGCGGGATGGTTTTGGGCGAGGCCACTGAGAGAGGTGAGGAGTAAATCCGGATGCGGGGATTGGCGGGCGGCTTGGCTGCGCCCTTGCCAGGCTTGCCAGCGGTGAATTTGCAACTGGAGCGAGCGGTCAAAGGAGGCGATCGCTTCTTCGGTGCGATTAAGAGCTAGGAGGACTTGAGCGCGGCTCACCCAGGCTAAGGTCGCTTGGGGTTCCCGTTGGAGGGCATGATCGTAGCAATCGAGGGCCCCGATAGAGTCGCGGTGTTGGCTGAGAATTTCACCGCACCCATACCAGGCCGGCGCGAGGGAGATATCCAATTCCAGGGCATGGCGATAGGAGGCGATCGCATCATTTTCCCACCCCAACGCTGCCAACACCTGACCCCGCTGACACCACACCAACGGCAGATCGCCATGGTAGGTAATCAGTTGGTCATAGACCGCCAGGGCTTGGGCATAGCTCCCCGCCCCGGCCAGGGCTTCCCCTTGAGCACTGAGGAGATCCGGATCATTGGGGGTAATCGACAGGGCCCGCGCATAGCTATTCACCGCCTCATCGTATTGACCCAGCGCCATCAAGGCCAAACCGCGCTGCTGCCAGCTTTCGAGGTCATCTTTTCTCAGGTGGAGCGCCCCATCAAAACTGTGGATCGCCTCATCGTAGCGGCCCAGTTGATTGAGGCATTGGCCACGATTAAACCAGGCTTTTTGGAAATCCTCTTTCAGGTGAATCGCTTGGCTGTAGGCGGCGATCGCCCCTTCAAACTCGCCCAATTGCTCCAAACTATTCCCCCGACTAAACCAAGCCTTGTGAAACTCTGGGCGAATGGCAATCACCTGATCATAGGCGGCGATCGCTTCCGGATAGCGATTCAACTCATCTAGGGCCAAACCCCGGTTATACCAAGCCTTGTAGAAGTCCGGTTTTAACTCCACCGCTCGACCATAGGACGCGATCGCCTCTTCATACCGCTTCAAATTTTTTAACCCCAAACCCCGATTGCCCCAGGCTTGGTGATAGTCCGGCTTTAGTTGAATCGCCCGATCCCAAGAAGCGATCGCCTCTTCATACCGCCCCGCCTCATAGGACTGCACCCCCTCATTAAAAGCCTGTTCAGCGGCAGCATTCCCCATGGTGGGCACGGCTGCCGGGGCCGGACTCGATTCCGTCGCCGCATTGCGTTGATTAATCTGTCGCACCAACTCCTGAATAATCTCTTGAGGATCGCTCGTGTCTAACCCCAAGCGCTGGGCCACCTGTTGCACCAAATTTTCATCCCCCTGGAGCCGCACCAACAATTCATCCAAGGGAATCGCCTTCGGTTCGTCCTCACTGTCCTCGCTGGCGGGAATTGCAGCCTCCGTTACGGGGGAGGGGGGGTCAACCGGCGGGGGATCGGGGATCGCGATCGGGGGGTTTAGCGCCGACGCTGCCGGTAATTCCTCCTCCGGTGGGGAAACCGGCGGCGGTGCGAGGGGTTGCTCATCGTACTGCCACGTATCATTATCATCCTTGCGATCCCGTGCCAACAGGAGGCGACCAATGCCGCTCGCCGTTTCGCCAAACTGCTTCAACTCCGGTAAGCTGCGGGTCTGTTCTCCCAACGCCACCATCCGCCGCGCCAAGGTGATATTGGGCGCTGAAGAAGCCAAGATTTTCGTGCCGTAGCGTTGCAGCCATTCACTCCACTGGGCGATCGTGCCTCGCGTCGCCAAGGTCTCAAAAAAGCGCTGGATTCGCACCGGTTGCCAACCGTGGGCAATGCCTTCTAGGAGTTGAGTAAAGAGGAATTCATAATCGCGATCGTTGAGGGGTTGATCCGCGTTGATGCCTCTCGCGTTTTCTGCTCCGAGTTCAAATTCTGGCGACTCTGATGCCGTACCAATGCGTTTTGAGATTGTTTTCAACCATTGCTGCAACATGAGTGTCTATCCTTTATTGGGCCCTTAAATCCACCAGCGACATCAAAATTAATCACCTGCATTATAGGGTACGTCCCTCGGAGAATTTTGATGGAGTTGATTGATTCTGAAGAATCCGTGAGGATGGCCGGGGCGATCGCGGCCCTCCTGCGATCGCATCTCCGGTCAGGGTTGGGCTGACGGCTGCGATCGCCAATCCAGAGCAATCCGTCAAAAACCTGCGATCCGCTGCACTCTACGCGATAATGAAAAAAAACGACGCTTCCACAAGACATTATGCAAACCGCTGATTCACAAACCGTCGCGCCCGCTATGAAGACCCCGAAGCTGGGCCTGCCTGTTACAATCATCACCGGCTTTTTGGGCAGCGGCAAAACCACCCTCCTGAATCACATCCTCAGCAACCAAGACGGACTCCGCACCGCCGTTTTGGTCAATGAATTTGGCGAAATTGGCATTGATAACGAACTGATCATCGCCACCGAAGACGACATGGTGGAACTGAGCAACGGCTGTATCTGCTGCACCATTAACGAAGACCTGGTGAATGCAGTCTATAAAGTCCTCGAACGGGACGACAGCATTGATTACCTCGTCGTCGAAACCACCGGCCTCGCCGATCCCCTGCCGGTAGCCCTCACCTTTTTAGGGACAGAACTCCGAGACATGACCCGCCTTGATTCCATCGTTACCACCGTCGATTGCGAAAACTTCAGCTTAGATTTATTTAATAGTGAAGCCGCCTACAGTCAGATCGTCTATGGTGATGTAATTTTGCTCAACAAAGTTGATCTTGTCGATGAAGCGGATGTGGATGCCCTAGAGGTGCGGATTCGTGACATTAAGCGCGATGCCCGGATCATGCGAACGACGAAATCCCAAGCCCCGCTGCCCTTGATCCTCAGTGTGGGGCTGTTCGATTCGGCCAAATATTTCGACGCAGCACCAGACAGCCATTATCATGACCATCACGCCCATGATCATCACGCCCATGATCATCAGGATCACGACTGCCACGATCCCCAATGCACCGATCCGAGCCACGATCACAGCCATGCCCATGCTGATCACGACCATCACGCCCATGATCAGGACTGCCACGATTCCCAATGCACCGATCCGAGCCACGATCACAGCCATGCCCATCACAACCACGGCCATTCGGATCACTTGGCCATGGATGGGTTTACGTCGCTCTCCTTTTTCAGTGATAAACCCCTGTCCATTCGACAGTTTCAATCCTTTTTAGATAATGAGTTAACGCCGAATATTTTCCGGGCGAAGGGGATTCTGTGGTTTGAGGAAAGTCCGAGCCGCCATATTTTTCACCTCAGCGGTAAGCGGTTTTCCATTGAAGATGATGAGTGGGGCGATCGCCCCCAACAAACCCAACTCGTCCTCATCGGCCAAGAGTTAGATCACGATAAGCTCCGCCAACAACTCCAGGCCTGCGTTTTGGGGTAATCCCTCAGCGTTAACCTGTCCCATTTCGTGCCATGGCTCTCCCGTGGCACGATTTGTCGCTGTCATGGTGCGATCGCGCCAAGTTCACGAACAATTACCGTAAATTTTGGGTCTAAAGCCCCGTCCTTGTAGGACGGCTTTATATTGTGATTCATTAATGGTACATTCATATTAAGCGACCTAACAGAGTTGAAGTATGGGGTTCTAAGAGCAAGTCTTTTGGGTAAAACTTCGA
>NZ_JAQMTY010000002.1 GCF_028330765.1 Spirulina subsalsa CS-330
ACATTCAGTGGACGTTAAACAGATGCTTGTGGAGGGGAATCTGGACGGGGTTTCAAGACAGAGATGACTTGAGACTAGACAAACCCAATGAAGCAAGAATCCCCCGTTATAATCTTTGATTTAACGGTGGGAGTGTCAACAATACTGAGATAATCCCTCCCAAACCGGGGGGATTATTGCGTTGTGGGTAGATCTAGGGGCGTGCGGTCATCAGTCAACCGGGTTCAGACAATTGACCCGTGAGGCACAAGGGGCTGAAGCCCCTTGCCTGTCTTCACCGATTCGGCTCATGTTATATGAATTTTTTGCATAGATAGTATCGATGTTAACGGTTGTGAGGCTGGGGTCAGAATTTCTAAGATTAAAACATCAAAACAGCAATGATTTTAATCAACGGAGACGATTATGTTTGGACTATCAAAAACCAACGCAACCCCGAACCAACACCCGTCACAGCATCATCAGGTCGGCTCAATGTTGCGGAAAATGGTACGGTTTTGTAACTTCTATGGTGAATATCAATCAATATCACCGAGCGATCGCCGTCGGTTCGTCATGAATCAAGAACTGCGACAATAAAACGCAAAAAAACAATAGCCGGATTTTCCCCCAAAAATCCTGTGCTCACTATAGTAATCCTATTTGATTCATGAACAGGCAAGGGGCTTAAGCCCCTTGTTGATGAGGAGATAAGATCTCCGATTGATTTAGGATCGTAATAGAAACCCCTCACTACAATCCGGTGAGGGGTTTCTAACTTCAATTGGCTCCCTTATTCGTAGGTCAACATATTGCCGGAGCTTAATCGATCCCAATAGTCTTTCAAATCACTGGCGACTTCATTGGACAGAATGTAACAGCCAATCAGGTTAGGGAATGCCATACCGAGTAACATTAGATCGCTGAATTCGATGATCAGACCCAAGCTGGTTAAGCAACCTAAGAAGGTGCAGACGATGTAGATCACTTTGAAGATGATCGTGGTTTCGGAACCGAATAAATAGCTCCAGGCTTGGATGCCGTAATAGCTCCAGGAAATAATCGTGGAGAAGGCAAATAAACACACCGCAATGCTCAAGACGATGGGAAACCAACTAATCACGGAGGCGAAGGCGTTGGAGGTCATCGCCACACCGCTCAATTCGTCGCCGGTATCTTGGTAGACACCGCTGAGGACGATCGCGATCGCCGTCATATTACAGATCACGACGGTATCAATAAACGGCTCAAGCAGTGCCACGATACCTTCGCGGATATGTTCATCGGTACGGGCGGCGGAGTGAGCGATCGCGGCTGAACCCACCCCGGCTTCATTGGAAAACGAACTACGGCGAATCCCCTGCACCATCACACCGACAATGCCACCCACAGCAGCCGACGGGGCAAAGGCTTCTCGAAAAATCGTCGCCACCGCAGCCGGAACTGCTGTGATGTTAGCCACAATCACGAACAGACAAGCCACTGCATAGATCACCGCCATCGCCGGGACGAGTTTTTCCGCCACTGCACCGATGCGACGAATCCCACCGATAATCACAAACCCAGCTAAAGCCGCCAGGACGAGGCCAAACAGCCACGCCGGAATGCCGGGCAATAACCCACTAATGGCGGCGTAGGCTTGGTTGGACTGGAACATATTCGCACCGCCAAGACTCCCACCCAGGCAGAGAATGCAGAACAACACCGCCAATCCCTTACCAAGGGGACGCATCCCCTTGGGGGATAAACCCCGCGTCAGGTAATACATGGGGCCGCCTAACACCGTGCCGTCGGTGGCGATGCGGCGGTATTTCACCGCGAGGGTGCATTCAACAAATTTAGTGACCATGCCGCAAAACCCCGCCAGGGTCAGCCAGACCATCGCGCCGGGGCCGCCTAACTGAATGGCAACGGCAACCCCGGCAATATTACCGAGGCCGACGGTTCCGGAAACAGCGGTGGCGAGGGCTTGGAAGTGGGAGACTTCCCCTTCATCGTTGGGGTCGTCAAATTTGCCTTGGACGACTTCAATGGCGTGCTTAAAGCCGCGCACATTGATAAAACCCATCCGCACGGTGAAGAAAATGGCAGCGATAAAGAGCCACAGCACAATGAAGGGGAACCCATTTTCGCCCCCAATTTTAAAAAAGAGCAGGACGGACATCACGTCCACGATGGGTTTGAAGATGGCATCGGCCCCGGTAACAGCGGCATCCTGGGCAAAGGCACGGGGTGCGATCGCACAGATGAGGAAAGCCGTAAAGCCAATCGACCTCCACAGTGGATTCTGGATCAGCATCAATCCGAGGTTTCTAACGGCAGTGACCCAGGGATGGAGAGGGCGACGCGGTCTAAACAATTTCATAAGGATAGTGTTTTAATGACAGAGCTAGGCAATGACCATCAATGCAGAAAGTCACGATGAGATGGGGAGTACACCCTCCCAAATCGAACAAATCCCACTTGAATGCCCAGGGTTGCAAATCAATCCGTTGATGGTACGAATCAAAAGATCCTAACGATCTCGACATTCATCATGGGTTTGCTGAATGTATCACTTGGTCATAACAATGTTTGAGGCTTGCTGCTGTTAAATTCGGCACGGTCTCTCGATGAGATGGTGCGCTGTTTAGGTCTTCTGATTGACGCGAGTGATGCCCGCTTGGACTGCCGGGCGAGCGGCGAGGGTGTTCACCCACCGGGTGAGATGGGGATACGCCTCGATGGAGACTTGGAGATGGTTAGAGATGGCGATCCAGGGATAGAGGGCGATATCTGCAATGGAATAGTCGCCGGCTACATAGTCCCGGTGGCTCAGTTGCCGATCGAGTACCCCGAACAGGCGCAGGGTTTCGGCTTCGTAGCGGGTGATGCCGTAGGGCACGGGTTCCGGGGCACTGTGGCGAAAATGCCCCAACTGGCCGAGCATGGGCCCAACGCTGCCCATCTGAAACATTAACCATTGCAGTGCATCCATGCGTTGAGCGCGATCGCTCGGCCACAGCATCCCGGTTTTTTCCGCGAGATAGATCAAAATCGCCCCGGATTCAAAAATCGTCAACCCCGTATCTGCATCGGTAATCACCGGAATTTTGCTATTGGGGTTGAGGGTGACAAATTCGGGGCTGAACTGTTCTTTTTGGGACAGGTCAATGGTGTGAATGGTGTAGGGGAGTCCCATTTCTTCGAGGGCGATCGCAGGCTTGCGACCGTTGGGGGTGGGAGCGGTATAAAGGTCAATCATGGGTAGTATCAAGAGAAACGCGAAAACACCCCAAACAACAGATTTGAGGTTAATGGAGAAGTGTAACCCGATTTAGACCGTGAGAGCCGTCCCACCACCCAGCATTAAAACGCATGGCTCACCGTGAAAGTGGACTGCAACCCACTCCAGAACCCGTGTTAACGGGTTTTCGCTCTGAGGCGGGGATTTCAATCCCCGACGGGGTGGGGCGCTATCGAAACCGTCCCACCGCCAAGGGTTGAAACGCATGGCTCATAGCGAAAGTGGGCTGAAGCCCACTCCAAAAGCGGTTTTGAGGGGTTTGGGCTGGGGGTGGGGATTGGGAATTTTCCCAAAAATGCGAAAACGTTCGTTCAGCGTCCTGTAAATCAGTAAGGCAGACGAGCGCAGTCTGGGCGGCTGCCCTGAGCGGAGTCAACGGGGAGCCGAAGTCTGAGCACCGGATTCCGGCTCCGCTCACCCCTCATTAACCCCACAAACGCAATATTTTGCGTTATTCACACCCAACCACCCACGAGGTCAACCCATCCCATGCAGAATCTCATCGTTGCATTGCAAACCCGCCAATTTTCGCGGTACGTTGGGGGCGTATTTTCTTCGGGCGGAAGTCAGAGTGATGTGGAAACGAGTTGGGTTGTTGCTGGTGAGTGGGGTTTGGTTGTCGAGTCCGGGGGTCAATGCCCAGAATGAAAGGTTTGGAGGCCTATCAAACCATGAAAATTGAAGACTATTTTGATTTTTTGGCAGATGATGATATTCGCCTAAAGGGAACGCGGATCGGTATTGAAACAATTTTGTTTGATTATTTGTTTCAAGCAAAAACGGCTGAAGAAATTGCTAATATTTATCCATCGCTGACCCTAGAGCAAGTCTATGCCACGATTCTCTATTACCTTCATAATCAAGCACTGGTAGATGCTTATCTTAAGGATTGGTTGGAATGGAGCGATCGCATGAGGTCAGAACAGGCGAAAAATCCTCATCCTGTTGTAGAGCGTTTGCACCAATTGAAGGCCAAGAAGTTGGCACAGGCAACGCAGTAATGCTCAAGTATCTGATTGATGAGAACGTTAATCCGCTTTACACACAGCAGCTTCGACGTTCGGAGTTGGATATTGTGGTGATGGCGGTGGGTGATTTGACTGCACCAGAACGCGGTACGCTCGATCCAAAAATCTTGTTTTGGTGTGAAACAAATGGTTACATTCTCGTGACCAATAATCGTAAATCAATGCCTGTGCATCTCACCGATCATGTAAACGCAGGACATCATATTCCTGGAATTTTCATCTTGAACCCTAAGTTGGGAGTTGGGGAAAATCTGGAACAGCTTTTGCTAATTGCAGAAGCCTCGTTTGATGATGAATATCAAGACCAAATTGAGTTTTTACCGTTGTTTTAGTAGGGGCTGGGTCTCCCTGCCCTGCTGGGTCTCCTGGGTCTCTCTGCCCTGCTGGGTCTCCTGGGTCTCCCTGCCCTGCTCATTGCAGAAGCCTCGTTTGATGATGAATATCAAGACCGCATTGAATTTTTACCACTGTTTTAGCAAGTGTTCATTTTGATGGTCTCGTAGGGGCTGGGTCTCCCTGCCCTGCTGGGGTGGGTCGGGTTTGGATGGATTGGTAAGATGGAGTTCCACGTGGGGGTAGGGTTCTCTCGCAGGGAACAACCCAATTGATTCATGGGCAGGGCAGGGCAGGGCAGCAGGGCAGGGGAACCCAGCCCCTACGTCTGGGGGTTCCCCAAACCCCAACCGAAAAAAATTTTGCCGAAACTGCGAAAATGTTTGTTCAGCGCCCTGTAACTCTACAAGGTCATTCAAGAGGTTAATCTATCCCATGCTGAAGCTGATTGCATTGTCCACAGGCGAATTTTCGCGTTATGTTGGGGGCGTATTGTTTACGGGCGGGGGGAGCGTGATGTGGAAGCGGGTTGGGTTGGCTCTGCTGGGTGGGGTTTTGTTGTCGGGGCAGGGGGTTTATGTTCAGGGTGAGGCGCGACCTTATGAACCCATGATCAGTGCAGTATGCTTGTTTTGTTATGCTTGGATGATGAACCTTTCACACTTCATGAACGTTTCTGCATTATGGAGTTCGAGATGAACTGGCGTAATTATATTCATGCTGATCCTAATGTTTTGGTTGGTAAACCTGTTGTTAAGGGAACGCGCTTATCAGTGGAGTTTATCTTGGGTTTGTTCGCGGCAGGTTGGACGGAAAATGAAATTTTGGAGAGTTATCCAAGGTTGAATTCAGACGCAATTCGAGCAATTTTCCTGTTCACGTTGGACTGTTTTGAGGATGATTTTTTGTACCCGATCGCTCCATCGGTGGAACTATCTTCATGAAGTTGCTAGCGAATGAAAATTTCCCACTCCCTAGCGTCAGACTTTTGAGAGATGCGGGGTACGATGTACTAGCGATCGCTGAAGGATTATCTGGAATTGACGATCGCGCCGTGCTCACTTTAGCGGTATCTGAGGAGCGCGTGATTTTGACCTTTGATCGCGATTATGGTGAGTTAATTTATCGGCGAGGGCTACCTGTACCCATAGGAATTCTGTATTTCCGGTATCAGCCTGCAACTGCGTTAGAACCGGGGAAGCAATTACTCAATCTGCTCTCTGTCGAAGGGTTACAATTTACGGGACAGTTTACGATTGTGGGACAAAAGCAGATTCGTCAACGTCCTTTGAAAATGAAGTAAGTTACACGGAGTCGGTGTCATGTTGAAGCGAGTCGGGTTGTCTCTGTTGGGTGGGGTTTTGTTGTTGGGTCAGGGGGTCTATGCCCAGAGTGAAGCGCGACCCATTGCACAGATCGCCCAGGCAGAAGAAGGCGCGATTGTCATTGAGGGAGAACTCACCACCAACAGCGCCCAAGCCGACGGCAAATATTTCAACGCTCATACCATCACAGGTCGAGCGAATGAGCAGATTGTGATTGATCTGGTTGCGGAAGAATTTGACCCGTTGTTGATCGTGTTGGATGCGGATGGGCAAGACATTGCGGGTGACAATGATGGTGGGGAAGGATTAAATGCACGCTTGACATTAGAGTTTCCCGCCGATGGTGAATATCTTTTGGCTGTGGTTGCGGTAGAACCAGGTACAACGGGTCAATATCGCATTACAACCCAGGCGGCAACAGCCGGAGATGTTGCTCTTGCACGAGCCAACCAACTCAATCAACAAGGCATCCAACTCTACCGAGCGGGGAGATACGCAGAAGCGGAACCCCTCTACCAACGCGCCTTGGCGATCCGAGAGCAAGAATTGGGAGCCAACCATCCCTCCACCGCCCTCAGCCTCAACAATCTGGCAGGACTATATTGGGAGATGGGGAGATACGCAGAAGCAGAACCTCTCTTGCAACGCTCCCTGTCCATTATTGAGCAAGAACTGGGAGCTAACCACCCCTCTACTGCCACCAGTCTCAACAATCTGACACAACTCTATAGTGAGATGGGGAGATACGCAGAAGCAGAACCCCTCTTCCAACGCGCCTTGGCGATCCATGAGCAAGAACTGGGAGCCAACCATCCCGATACAGCCCATAGCCTCAACAATCTGGCAGGACTATATTGGGAGATGGGGAGATACGCAGAAGCAGAACCCCTCTTCCAACGCGCCTTGGCGATCCATGAGCAAGAACTGGGAGCCAACCATCCCTCTACTGCCACCAGCCTCAACAATCTGGCATTACTGTATGACTCGATGGGGAGATACGCAGCAGTCGAACCCCTCTACCAACGCGCCTTGGCGATCCGAGAGCAAGAACTGGGAGCCAACCATCCCTACACCGCCACCAGCCTCAACAATCTGGCAGGACTGTATTGGGCAACAGGGCAATCGAATCAAGCGATCCAGCACTTTGCCCAAGGTTTAAGTATTGAAGAAACGAATCTCGAAGAACTGTTGGTGATGGGTTCCGAACGCCAAAAACAAGACTATTTCCAAACCATTACAAAAACCACGGATTGGGTCATCAGTCTGAACCTGCAAACCGCCCCCACCAACCCTGAAGCGGGACACCTCGCGCTACAGACAATCCTCCGTCGCAAAGGTCGCATCCTCGATGCCGTCAGCAACAACATCCAACTCCTGCGCGATAACCTCACCCCCGAAAACCAACGCCTCCTCGATCGCTTCAACGCCAAACGGACCGAACTCGCCGCCGCCGTCTTCAATCCCCCCCCAACCCTCACCGACGATTACCGTCAACAAGTCGCATCCCTGAGAACCGAAGCCGAAACACTCGAACAACAACTCGCCCGCGCCAGTGCCGAATTTCGAGTGCAAACCGAACCCGTCACCCTTGCAGCCATTCAAGCCCAGATTCCCCAGGATGCCGCCCTCATCGAGTTTGTGCAATATCGCCCCTTTGACCCCAACGAAAACCAATATGCAGAACCGCGTTACGCCGTTTATATCCTGACCGCAGACGGTCAACCCCAATGGGCAGATCTGGGCGATGCCAACGCAATCAACCAAAAAGTCAGGTCACTCGGTCGCGCCATCAAGAGCCATAACCCCCGCCGCCGCAATAGTCAAAATGCGTTCACCCCCCCAGCCCAAGAACTCTACAGGGCAATTATGGAGCCTGTCCTCCAACGGTTGAACCCCGACAAAACCCACCTGATCATCTCCCCCGATAGCCAACTCAACCTCCTGCCCTTCGCCACCCTCATCACCCCCGACGACAACTATCTCCTGGAAGACTACTTAATTACCTACCTCACCAGCGGGCGCGACTTGCTGCGCTATCAGATCACGCCCCCCGCCCAAAGTGAACCGCTTATCTTGGCAGACATTAACTACGACGAACCCGGAGCCGTGCGCCTCGCCCAAGCCACCACCGGCGATAATCGCCGCTCCGGGGATTTAATCGCTAAATTTGGCCCGCTCATCTACACAGCCGCCGAAGGTGAACAGATCGCGCAACTGCTGCCCAACGCTCAACTGCTCACCCAAGACCAAGCCACCGAGAACCGGATTAAACAGGTCAAAGGGCCAGAAATCTTACATATTGCGACCCACGGCTTTTTCTTGCCTGACCTCGAACAAACGGCTCCCACCTCTCCGAATCAACCTCTGGGCGATGTCAATGGCTTGAATCGTTCCGCTGCTCCTGTGCAAGAAAATCCCCTCTTGCGTTCTGGTTTAGCTTTGGCAGGGTACAACCTCCGGACAAGTGGCACAGAAGACGGGGTGCTGACGGCGCTCGAAGTGGCCGGATTGAACCTGTACGGCACAAAACTCACCGTTTTGTCGGCCTGCTCCACGGGACTCGGTGATATTGCCAACGGCGAAGGCGTGTATGGCTTGCGTCGCGCCCTGGTGATCGCGGGTTCCGAAACCCAATTGATGAGCCTGTGGGATGTGAGCGATCGCGCCACCCAAGCCCTGATGGTGAACTATTACCAGAAAATCCAAAACGGCAGCGGCCGCGGCGAAGCCCTGCGAGACGTGCAATTAGAGATGATCGCAGACCCGAACTATGCAGCCCCATTGTATTGGGCAGCATTCATTCCGTCGGGGGATTGGCGACCCATGGATTCCAATTAAATTCGCTAGAATCAAGTCAGAATCAGAGTTCTAAACAATGCCTTTTACCACTTACGGCGCGATCGCGGATGTGATCCAAGCCTTTGGGATATGCTACACCGAGGCTGATTTTGTGCAGCCGACGGCTTTTGTGCTCAGTGATTATGTGCGGGCCGAACTCGCCTTTAACCGGGCGGAGGTTGTGGTCGAAAACTCCGAAGCCGCGATCTGTGAGGCATTTATCTATCCGATTCTGCGGGAAGTGTGGAAAGCGCACAAAGACCAGTTGATGCTGTGGAGCCATCGCACCCTGCGCGTAGATGAACAACTCTCTGGGCAACCCGATTATCTGATCGCGCAGCGATCGCCCCTCGGCAAAGTCATTCTAGAGCAACCCTGTCTGGCAGTCGTCGAAGCCAAACAAGACAACTTCACCGCCGGTTGGGGAAAATGTACCGCCGAGTTAGTCGCCCTGCAACGGTTCAATGACTCCGCTGAATTAACGCTATTCGGGATGGTTGCCAATGCGAACCGCTGGGAGTTTGCCCAACTCCAGGGACAGCACCTCACCAAAAACGCCACAGGCTACAACATTGAAAACCTAGATTCTCTCTTTGGCGCGGTGTCCTATGTGTTTGAACAATGTGCGGCTCAGGTCTCATAACCCGTTAAATGGGTGACAAAGTCCTGATGAATACTACTGGCTAACCCTGATTGTAAACAGTTCAGCACTTGGGGCATATTGCCAGCCAGGAGAGCGGCGCGATCGAGCCATAAGCCAGGGAAAATACGGCTTTTGCAAATCCCATCTTCATCGGCACTTAAGGTCAGAAACTCCCCTCGCTCTAGGTAAAACCAATCTAATTGTTGATCCAACACACGCCACACAATGTACTCCTGCACCCCATTGCGGCGGTAGGCGGTTTTCTTGGCGTGGAGGTCGATCGCGACACTACTGGCCGCAATTTCCACCACCAATTCGGGAGCACCTTCAATGTAATCATCCGCACTCAGTCGGGACTGTCCCCCAACCGTTTCATTAATTCTCAAGACTGCATCGGGCTGGGGTTCATTGTCACCATCGAGGCGTACCGTTGGCGCATCAGCACTCTCCACATGAGGAGTCATCGCCGCGTAAACCCCCAACCAACCCATCAGCCAACTGTGGGGCTGACCGTGACTTTTGAACCGGAATGCAGTGGGTATGTAGACCACTCCTTCAATGAGTTCCGCTCGGTTGAGGTGGGGCATGGCTTGGTAGCGACGCTCAAATTCGGGGCGACTGAGGCGATCGCCATTCTCTAGGGGGGGAATTTGTAACCCGATGGGGAATGTGATCATAGTGAGAGGATGATTCGGCACAACTTAAGCCTATGGTATCGCAGTGCGATCGCCCCCCAGAACACCCCAGAACACCCCTAGACCCGCATCGGTGTTATGTCAGTCTCGTTGAACACAGTCACCTGAAATCTTGGGGCTACCGTTGTCGCTCTCTGGGCCAAAGACCAAGGGAATGGGTGCAAACTGTATCAAATCCTGTCAACTTTGGAGATGGGGCTGGGGTTTCAGCCTAGCATGGGAGAAGCTGTCATTTTCTGGTGATGCTGTGTCGAAATTACTCAAGCTAGCCCGCTCTGGGGATTCAGAGGCGATCGCATCGTTGTTGGGGGAAAAACTAGAGTCCCATGGCATTTGGGTGATGGGGCAGCGTCGGGATGAGGGGCTGGATTTAATTGTGGAGTCCCTGAACGGGCCGAAGCAGGATGCGATCGCGCCGTTGATCACCAAAGCAATGCAGTCACTGCGTCCGGTGGGAGTGCGATCGCTGATGCTCCGGGGGCGACGCATGGGCGAAAGTAGCGATATTTGGCAGCAAACGATCCCCTTGACCTACATTCCCCCGGCTGAACCGGAACCCGAACCCGTTGCCGCCCCAGTTCAACCCACCCCACCGCCGCCCGAACCCGCCCCAGCCTTCCCCACCGCCGCCCCCAACGCCCTGATCGACGCGGCCCAACAGGGGCAAGCGGGGGCAATTTCCGGACTCTTTGCCCATGAATTTCGCCGGGATAATGTGGTGGTGCGGACGGTGGTGAGCGATCGCCGCGTCACGGTACGCCTCAGTGCGAATAAAATGCCCGACCAAGCGGCCCTCGCGCCCAGGGTGGCCAAAACCGCCCAAGATCTCGACCTGCCGTTTATGGACCTGCTGCGGGTCGAAGGCTATCGGCGGGGCCAGCGTGATCCGATTTGGACGGTGGACTATGAGGGGGGGCGGTTAGCGGAGCAGGCGCGATCGCCCCAAGTCCGCAGCCTTGACCCCGATGGGCGCACCTGTATCCTCGGCGGCTTGGCCCTGGGGCTGACGTTGGCACTGATTCCCCTCACCCGTATCCTGTTCGGAGCCTGGACGGTGATGGTGCATGAATTGGGCCATGCGATCGCCTCGTTACTCTTTGGGTATATCGCCATTCCCAGCTTTGACTTTCGGTATGGCGGCGGCATTACCATTCCGGTGGGCCAGATTCCGTTGTTTACACCCCTTGCCCTCAGCGGCTTCGGCTATCTCTGCTATCACTACCGCCATAATATTCCCACCCAGCGACTCTGGGGCGGGATTCTGCTCCTCTACGGCCTGGCCAGCATTACCGCCCTCGATCAGATCCTGATTACCGCCATGGGCCACGGTGGCGAACTGGTGGCGATCGCCCTCTGTCTCTATTTCGCCCTGGGTCGGTATTTTTGTCTGCGGTCGCAGGAGCGGTTAATCATGGCGATGTTAGGCTGGTTTACGCTGTTTGACCTCTGGCATTTTGGCGGCCAACTGCTCTTTTCGACCACGGCTCTGGCGAATTATCTCGCGGGCAAAGGCAGCCTTTTAGATCATGATCTGGTCAAACTGGCGGATCAGTTGCCCCTAGTAGGGGTGAAGGCGTTGGCGATGCTGTTGATCCTGTTGGGTGGCGGGGCGATCGCGATCGCAGCCCTGGCCTTTCGGTATGAACAGTGGTGGATGGGGGCGATCGCCCGGCGAGCAGCACGCGATCCATCCCAATTAGCAAACCCATAATCCCACCATGAATTTAGCCGCCAGTATTTACGATCTTAAACTCCTCGTCCAATCCTTCCATCCGATCATCGCCATGGAAACCGTGGAAGAAGAACGGGTGGAAAATGTCCTCAAAGGGATGACACGGGAACTCCATATTCCCCTCTTTGAATGGACGGTGAATCGGGGCCTGTATCTCTCCCCCGGCAGTAAGTTCGCGCCCCAACTGGATGAATGCACCCCGGACAGCGGCAATCCGACGACGGTGTACGAAAACACCCAAAAACCCCTTGATATGCTCTGTCATCTCGAAACCTTGAACCGAAAAGCGGTGTATCTGCTCAAGGATTTTGGCGGGTATTTAAAAGATGATGAGGTGGCGCGACAGATTCGGAATTTGGCGCGGTTGTTGCGGAAAAATCGCGGCGCGTTGGTGTTGACGGGGACGGCGTTGGAATTGCCGACAGCGATCGCCCATGAGACGGTGTTTTATGATTTGAAACTGCCGGGGCGGGATGAACTGTATAAAGTGGTGTCCGAGGTGGTGCGATCGCTCAACCAACGCAAACAACAAGTCAAAGTCGAACTCCAAGACCACGAACTCAAAGAACTCGTCCGCGCCCTCAGCGGCATGACCCTGATCCAAGCCCGCCAAGTGGTGGCCTACGCCGCCCTCGAAGACGGCAAACTCACCGCCGACGACATTAACCGCATCCTCCACCGCAAAGCCCAAGTCATCCAAGCCGACGGCCTGCTCGAATATTTCCCCGCCTCAGAAAACCAAGCCAACCTTGGCGGCTTCGTCGGGTTGAAACAATGGCTCAAACGCGCCCGCGTCGGCTTTTCCAGCGAAGCCCGCGACCTCAAACTCCCACCCCCCAAAGGCATCTTGATCGTCGGGGTACAGGGGTGCGGTAAGTCCCTCGCCGCCAAAACCATCGCCCGCGAATGGCGTTTACCCCTGATCAAGCTGGACATGGGGCGGCTTTACGATAAATATGTCGGTGAATCCGATCGCAACTTTCGCCGCGCCGTTACCCTCGCCGAATCGATCGCGCCGACGGTGCTGTGGATTGATGAGATTGAAAAAAGTTTGGGCAGCACCGACAGCGGTGGCAGTGATGGGGGTCTGAGTCGGCGGCTGTTTGGGGCGTTCCTCACTTGGTTGCAGGAAAAGTCCCAGGAGGTGTTTGTGGTGGCGACGGCCAATGATTTAACGCAACTGCCGCCGGAATTGCTGCGCAAGGGGCGCTTTGATGAGATCTTTTTTGTGGATTTACCGGACGAGCAGGAACGAGCGGCGATCCTGACGATTCACCTGCGATCGCACCATCAACCCCTCGAAATCTTCGAGCTTCCCCGCCTGATCCAAGCCACCCACGGCTTCAGCGGGGCCGAAATTGAACAAGCGATCGTCTCAGCCCTCTACCGCGCCCTCTACCTCAAACAAGCCCTCGACACCGATCTCCTCATCCTCGAAATTGAATCCACCGTCCCCCTCTCCGTCTCCCGCCGCGAAGATGTGGAACACCTGCGCACCACCGCCCGCAGCCGCTTCGTCGATGTCAAAACCGGAACCCGCCAACCCCCCAACCCATAACCGTCAAGCCTCCTGCTGCTCCAGAACCTTGCGAGTCTGGCACTGGCAGAAGTGAGCCAGAGGCTCACACTCCCATGACTGTAATCCTCTGCATCCTAGGGGAGCCATTGGGGTTGGATGCCCACAAAGGGCAACTCTTCTAAGGCGGGGGGATCTTCCGGGTCAGCGGGAGGGATCAAGATCCACAATTGACTATTGACGATCGCTTCGCCGCCATCGGTTTGTAAGCGGCGATCGCGCCCTGCATCCGGGTCAGTGGTGAGTTGATCGAAGAGCAGCGCCAAGCCATCGGGGGCGACGCTGAGGTGAATATCTTGATAGTTCGGCAGGGTGGTGAGGGGGAGAATCTCTTTCGTTTCTAGGTTGACTTGGGCCACATAGGGCTGCTCGGCGTATTCCTGTCCCTCCAACAGATTGGTTAACAGACAGTAGAGATTTTCCCCCCGTGGATCAAAATCACAGTCCACAATCGAGCCACGGGTGTCAAAGACTTTTTCTTGGCTGCGCTGGTTGGTGACGAGGTAGAGCGATCGCGTATAGAGCAGATCCGGCTTGTCGCGGTTATAGTCCACCATTGCCGCCGTTGTGCCGTCCGGCGCGAAATCCAACACCATCCCGAACTGTGCAAAAAAGTCCAAGGGTTCCGCCCCCGGTTCTAAGGAGAGCAGCGCAATCCCTTCCCCTTGGGCCATCGCAATGAGTTGATTATCCGGGGCAATCTGGAACACGCCCCCCGGTTGATTTTCGAGGGGGACGGGGTCTTGATCGTCCCGGATTAACCACAGCCCCATCTGGGTCGGGTCATCCCGTTCTACCCGCTGGACGACGATAATGCTGCCATCTGCCGAGAGGTCGAAATTGAGAATTTGGTGGGTTTCATTGGTTAACTGGGGGGTGACTTGGCCGGCGGCGGTGGGTTCGGCATCGGGGGTGGCACTGATCCCCGTCGTGACCCGATAGAGTTGTTGTTCGAGGAGATCGGTTCGGGTCAGATCAGCATCAATGGCCGTGAATAAAATGCTCTGGCCGTCGGGGTAGGGTTCAAATTCCGTGATGACTAAATTGGGCGGGGTGAGGATGGTTTTGCGCTGTTGGGTGAGGTTGTAGAGAATGAGGCGGCCTTCTTCTTCGCGTTCTAGCCCGATGTAGGCAAAGATGCGATCGGGGGTGCGGAAGGTGGCGGTGAAGGGCTGCATTTCTTGACCTAGTTCGTCATTGCCGCGAAATTTTTCCTGGGCTTCGGCAAGGCTCAATTGGTAGCGATCGCCATAGGGAGCCGGAAAATCCAACGTATAGGCCAAGCGTCGCCCCGCCCAACTTACTTTTCCGGGCAGTGGATTGGTAATTTCGGGTTTATCGGGGATCGTGATCTTGAGGTTGTTTTCGACCCCGTCGTGATCCATCGGGCGGTTGAATTCCAGCACAAAGGCGTTGTCTTCGGCCCGAATAATTTCATCTTGCCAGTTAAAGGCGGCCACCTTCGGGCGCGTATCCACCCAACAGCGATCGCCCCGACAGATGACCCCGCTGAGCAACAAGATCCCGGCCAAAACCGTAAGCACTACCACCGTGCTCAGGGCCGCAATATCGATGGGATACAGGGTCATCGGTGCAGATTTAAACTTCATAATTGATCGCCATACAAGGTTGAAAGATCAGGGCAAATCCCTGGAGTGGGTTCCCCAGGGATCTCAAGGCTGAGGGGGCGCGGCTTAGCGGCCCGGCAGGCCCACATAGACGAAATAGGTCACCATGGGAACCACCGTCGCCACGATGAGCAACACCACCACCCAGACTGTGGCATTGCGATCGTCGGTTTCTTCCGCGCTGGCGAAGGTGGCTTCCACATCCACGCCGCCCACCTCTGGCGCACCGGGATCGGGTTGTCCGGAGAGTACCGCCACGAGGCGATCGCCCGCATCAAGCAGGGCTTTATTATATTTCCCGCCGCCTTGGCGCAGGGGGGCGAGGAGGGTGTCTTCCGCGATGCTCGTGGCAATCTCGGCGGGAAGGGCTTCGCCGGCGGTGGTATGGATGCCGCCTTGGTTGGTCAGGGTTGCCAAGACTACCACGGTTTGATTGGCTTGAGTGTCTGGGGTGGGAAACCAACGCTCAAAGAGGCGATCGGTAAAGGCGGCGATCGTGTCGTCGTATTCGAGGCGTTCGATGGTGACGAGATGCACCTGTTGGCCGGTGGACTCGGTGAGGGCTTGGAGGGCGTTGGTTAACTTGCCCACCGTGAGGCGGCTGAGGACATCGGCGGAGTCAATCACGCCGCTGCTCTCCACTGGGCTGGGAAGATCGTAAACCGTGGTGGCATGGCTCGGCGCGATCCAGAGGGTGAGGCTGAGGATGGCACAACAGAGCGCGATCGCCCCCCGCCGTAGCACCATCCCTAGGGAAAGTTGAAACATAAGTATTGACCTAATCACGAATAATTGCATCCCTAGATTGTAAAGGGCGAGGCGATTCCCCTGCTCACTCTTGAGGGTTACCGGGGTTGCCGCGTGGGTAGATTCGCTTGCGAGGGGAAACATGAACTTTTTTAAACACAACGGTCGGATCTCGCGTCCCTGCTACGCTTGTCTGATAAAACTAGACTAATCTTAACCCTTTGTGATACTGAGCAATCTTCCACTTATATCGATGTATATAGATGGCGATCGCAACGTTCACAAAGTCAAAAGAGCATTTTGTCTGCATTGAGAGGAGATAACATTCATGGCATTGGATGTAATTAGTGATGGTGGCGATCCTCAAGTTGGGAACCTAGCCACGCCGGTCAATTCTTCGGGATTTACCAAGGCTTTGATCAACAATCTGCCCGCCTATCGGGCTGGATTGTCAGCGAATCGTCGCGGTCTGGAAGTGGGAATGGCCCATGGCTATTTGCTCTACGGGCCCTTCGCGCTCTTGGGGCCCCTCCGGAATACGGAATACGCTGATTTGGCAGGTCTGATGGCGGCAATTGGGTTGGTGGTGATTCTCACCGGTTGCCTGTCCATCTATGGTGGTGTGGGATCGGGTAAGCCCGTTGCCACAGTGACCACACCGAACCCGCCGGATAGCTTCGCCACCAAAGAAGGATGGAGCGATTTTGCGAGCGGTTTTCTGCTCGGCGGCTGCGGCGGTGCAGCGTTCGCTTATTTCATCTACATTGCCCCCAGTTTGTTTGGCCTCGCCTAGTTGCGATCGCCCGCTGTGGGGTTTGATTCGTTTTAATCCCTCAACCATTTAAGGAGAAACCGATATGACTGGTGTTTACGCCGCGTCATTTTTACCGAGTATTCTGGTTCCCCTCGTGGGACTTGTGATGCCCGCCGTTGTGATGGGTCTGTTGTTCATTCACATCGAAAGCGAGGCCTAAGCTCGCATCATTGGGTGAATCGGGGTTCCGCCCCGACTCCCGATCAATCCCCCCTGGCTTGGAGCGATCGCGCCCCATCCAGGGGAGATTTTTCATCGAAAATTTGGGTAGAAACCCCGTCCTTCTAGGACGGCTTGATGTTAGTATAATCCTTGGTCAACGACCCACCCGAGACGATGGATCAGACAGCCTACACGAGCGAAGTCCAGTTGTACTGGCGGCGCAGCAAA
>NZ_JAQMTY010000074.1 GCF_028330765.1 Spirulina subsalsa CS-330
AATTAAGACATGAATTGATGAATATTATAGTTGATCATCAAAGCCAATGAGGTAGCAATCAAGCCATAATTAGTATAAATTGTTTATTTTTATTATCTTGATCTCGAAAGATCGCATTTCACTACATATTTACCACTACCGAAGTTTTGGCTATGTCATGGGGTCAGAATGGAACGACACTTACGACGGTGAGTGTAGATGGAATAGCAACAATTAGCGTTGTTCAAACCGCTGAGTTACAAAAACAATTATGCACCGATCGCCTCAGTCGCAACCTCACCGCGAAAGAGTGGGAACGCTACCTAGACCCCAATCTCACCACCTATCGCCGCACCTGTGCCAATCTCCCCGCCCATCCCTCCGTCGCCTCTAGAGCTTTAGAACTCGCAACCAGCGACCCGAAACAAGCCCGCAACATTCTCCAACACCTCGCCAAGATTGACCCCAACGCCGACCTCGACCCCACTACCTCAGAGCAAGAGACAAAAATCCAAGTTGCAATAGATAACGAACTCGCCCGCCGCAAACGGGATGAGGGCCTAGCCGAAGCGAAAAATGGCGACACCAAAACCGCCACCGACCTCCTCACCGAAGCCATCACCCTCAACCCCAACACCAAAGAGCGCGATCAAGACATAGAAGCCGTGATTGGCGCGATTCAGGATTAGCACAACTCACGCGGTTTTAAACCGGCTTAACAGTGCCAATGGGCTTCAAGTTCCGCTTTACGATCGCGCCATGCCGGTAAAAACTGATCCATGAGGTGATAGAAGCGGGCATTGTGGCTCGGCTCTAAGAGGTGGATCAGTTCATGGACGAGGACATATTCAAGGCAAGCGGGGGAAAACTTCACCAGTTCTAAATTGAGCCAAATCCGCTTGGCGATAATATTGCAACTGCCCCAGCGGGTTTTCATTTGTTTAATCCGCCATTCATTCACCGTGACCCCGATCTGGGCTTGCCAGTGGTGCAACAGAGGCGGAATCATCAGTTTGAGTTGATGCCGATACCAACCGTGGAGGATCTGTTGGCGTTGGGTGGCGGTGCTGTGGGGGGGGGTGTGGAGTTCGAGGGTGTGGGCGGTGGGTGTAACACTGGGTTTACCGACGGTGGGGCAGAGGGCGAGTTCGTAGGCTTGCCCTTGGAAATAGTGGGTTTCGCCACTTTGCCATTGTCGATGGCTGGGGGGGGATTGGGCTTGGATGCGATCGCGATGGCGTTGAATCCACGCCAACTTACAGCGCACAAACTGCTCAAGTTCGTCCCACTGCATCGTATCAGGAGCCGAGAGGGAGATCCGCCCATCCAAGGGATGCACCTTGAGATAAAGGTGCTTAATAGGTTTGCGCGTGACGCGAATGCTCAAGCCGCAGAGAGTAATCGAAGACATGACACTGACACAGCAACCATCCCTATTGTACGGATTCTGGGACTCTCGCGATCCCTAGCGTTGTCCTTTTTGCCAGCGGGCGATCGCACTTTGGGCGGCTTGATAGTTGGGGGCATCGGCTGGGACGAGTTGCGCGGTGGCGATCGCCTGCTCAAACTCACCCCGCGCCGCCCGTGAATTGGCAATCAGATAAATTTGCTCACCCCAGCGTTTGATTAAGTCTTGGGCCTGTTGATAGCCCGGTTGACCGGCGGGAATGGTTTTCAACTCATTGATGCCTTGAATATAGGACGAGGCTTGGGTGTAGCGAATCATCCGACGGGCGGCGCGGATTTTTTCGGAGTTTTGGGTTTGGAGGGCGGCGTTTTGCGTCCATTGGCTGATGTTTTGCTGGGCGGCGGCGTGGCTCTGGGTTTGGCTGGCGGGAATCAGTTGGGCCGCTGCGATCGCCGCATCAAACTGGCCCTGATTCGCCCGACCCTTGGCAATGTCTAAAATCACCTGACTCCAGCGGTTGATATCCGCCTGGGCTTCGGTGTAGAGGGGCGCACCGGGGGGAATGCGGTTCGCTTCGGCGATCGCCCGACTAAACCCAGAGGCTTGGTTGGACTGGATATAGGTGCGGGCCCGCGCCAAAATGGCTTGACTCTCTTCTAGGGTGGTGGGCACAGCCGCCGCATCCGTCGTTGGGGCAGCGGTGGGAGCTTGGGCCGGGGCATCGGTCGGGGGAACCTCAGCCGGGGGAGTTGCCGCGTTCGGGTCTGGGGCAGCGGGGGATGCCGGATCACCCGCTGGCACGGGGGTGATCGGGGCTTCCGTGGCCGGATCGGTGGCGGTGTCCGGGGCCGGGGTGCGATCGCCAAACATCCAATTCAGCAACCCTAACAAGCCCAGGATCAAAAGTAACCCACCGCCCCAGATCAGCCAAGATTGTTGAGATTTTGAGGGCCGGGCCGGGGATGACGGGGCGGCCGGGGGGACGTTGGGGGACGTGGTGGGGGGGTTCAGCATCGAAGCCGGGGGGGGCGGCGAGAAGGGGGGGAGATCTAGCGATCGCGTCGGTTCCGTCACCTCAACTTCATCCTCTTCTGGGGGTGCGCCCAAGGGTTCAGCCGCCAATTCCGGCGGAAACTCTTCCGCCTCCGCCGTGGCCGTCCCATTCTCTGGCACCATCGGGGCCGCCACCGCCGCCAACGGGGGCGCAGTAGCCACCGCTTCGCCCCGACCTTGGGGCAACAGCGGCGCTTGGGCAAACTCAATCGACGGAATAATAATCAGCGGATGTTGCACCGGCCGCCAATGGTGTTCACTCAATTCCGGCAACCGTTCGTAGAGATAACTGCTGATGTTATCTAGGGTGGTTTGGGAGCCAAAATAGCGCAGGGCTTCGAGGAGCGCCGCCGTAAACATGCCATGGCCCAAGGCCACCGCCTCATGGGAGGACTCTTCAATCTGACTCGACAGCAGCAGCGAAACGCCCATTTCCGGCGCGAGTTGGGCCAATTGGGCCCCGACGGGTTCACCGGCAATCACCCCCGGCGAACGGTTAATATCCAGCAGGGCTAAGACGCGGCGATCGCCCTGTCCCTGTAACCGCTTTAACAAGTCTTCTACCGGAATCCCTGTCCCCGGAATATCCGCCGGGTTGCCGTCAATGGGCATCAAATAATCCACCCCTTGCCAACTCACCCCATAACCACTAAAGAAAAACCAGAGCAATGTGCCTGATTGCGTCGCCAGCCAGGTGTCAATCCAATGGCCGATCGTCTCTTTCGTGGGTTCTGTGGTCTGGTTTCCCACCCAGGGGGAGGCATCGGTTAATAGCAACGCCTGCTCCGGGGGGAGTTCTGTCTCTTCCACCAACAATTGATAGATGGCTTGAGCATCATCTTGGGCGTAGTTGAGGGGTTGAATATATTGATAGCGATTGATGCCAATTGCCAACGCGGTGTAGTCTGCCATATCCCCAGTACTTGAACAGGTTGCAAGCTAATTTTAACGGAATTCCTCGATTCTCTCTCGTTCTGGGGGGGCTGGAATCGTAAACAATCACAAAGCGAAGCGATCGCAGGGTGTTATAACGGATTTGGGCGATCCTAGAGGTTTGGCATGAGAGCGAAAAACACCACCAGCAACAAGACCATTTACCCCTGCAACTTCCTCCGGTTTCGGCCCAGGAGCGGGCTGGGTCTGGTGGTCATCGGTTTGGGGATCATGTTTGCCATGAACGTGGGGAATGCGATCGCACCACCCCCCAGCCTCGCCCAAATCCAACCCCGCTCCATCGAACTCCAACGCCGCACCGACGACACCTACGACACCTTTCTCCGCCGCGCCGAAGCCGTCGCCCGCGCCGCTGTACAACGCCAATTCGACAGCAACCCCCTCAGCACCACCGCCACCACCACCATCTACGGCAAAAATAACGGTTTCATCGCTCCCCTCCTCCGCCTCCATGTCACCCGCCGCGATTGGGTCAACCTCCCCGACCCCCAACAATGGGCCACCTATTTCCCCATGACCAAACAACTCCTCGGCTTTGACCCCGAAGCAGACGCACCCCCATCGCCCTAAACTCCAGCGATGGATGGCGCAACGAGGGGAACTGCGAGGGGGCAATCACCGATCAGCTTCAGACAGGGGCGATTGACAGGGGACTTTTGACCAGCGATCGCCCTCAATCACCGTATGGCTTGCCCAGGTGGGATCAGATTCGGGGTAGTCTTGGCGAAAATGGCCGCCCCGGCTCTCGGTGCGAAAAGCGGCACTTTTGAGGATTAATCGCGCCACCTCCAGGAGATTATCGGTTTCCAGCACCTGGCGAATCACCGGCAGCGCGGTTTCTGTTTTGATGAATTCCATCGTGGGGGTGAGGGCGCGGAGTTGCTGCACGATCGCCACCTGTTCAAAGTCCCCTTGCCATTGCTCCACCTGGGCGATCGCTTCATCTAACACCGCCTGGGATCGGCAAATCCCCGCACTGTGCCACATCAACCGCTGCAACGCCTGCCGCTGCTGGGTCATCGCCGCGAGATCACAGTCCGCGAGGGCGTGGGGTTCCGGTTGCAGCGTGGGTTCCTCTGGGGGCGAGGTGACGGTTAACTGACTGAGGCGCGACGCATAGACCACACATTCTAAAAGAGAATTACTCGCCAAGCGGTTCGCCCCATGCACCCCCGTACTCGCCACTTCCCCCACGGCATACAGACCCGGCAGAGAGGTTTCATTGTCCACATTCACCACAATGCCCCCCATCCAATAATGGGCGGCGGGCGTGACCGGAATCGGTTCTTGGTATGGATCGATGCCCCACTGTTGACAGACGCGGATGATGTTGGGGAAGCGGTAACGGATGCGATCGCGGTCAATGGGGCTGAGGTCGAGGAAGACCCGGCCCTGAGTCGGATCGGGTTCGGTGGCTTCGAGATAGTCAAA
Organism: Spirulina subsalsa CS-330; assembly: GCF_028330765.1. GTDB lineage: Bacteria > Cyanobacteriota > Cyanobacteriia > Cyanobacteriales > Spirulinaceae > Spirulina > Spirulina subsalsa_A. The sequence goes on from NZ_JAQMTY010000074.1 coordinate 4,826, forward strand.
AATGGCCCGACTGACGCGATCGCGGGGCGCGAGTTCTCCCTTGGGGTGATATCGAAAGGCAAAGCGATCGCCCTTGCGATCCACCAAATGCGCCCCTTCGCCCCGCACGGCCTCACTAATTAAAAAGCGCGGCGCACCGGGTTGCGCCAACGCCGTCGGGTGAAACTGGAAAAACTCTAAATCCCGCAACTGTGCCCCCGCCCGCCCGGCCAACGCCACCCCATCCCCCGTGCTCACCGTGGGATTCGTCGTCTGGGCGAACACTTGACCGCCGCCCCCCGTGGCCAACACCACCGCCCCCGCCCGCAACCAATGGATTTGATCCTGATACCACAACCCCAAACCCTGACAGCGGCTCCCGTCGGGGGTTTGCCAGAGTTTGAGGGCGAGGGTTTGGGAAAACACTTGAATATTCGGGCGCTGCATCACCTGTTCAATCAGGATCGAGACGATCGCCCGCCCGGTGGTATCGGCAGCATGGAGGACGCGGGGCTGAGAATGGGCCGCTTCGAGGGTCATGGCTAATTGCCCATCGTAGCGATCGAAGGCGACCCCGTAATCTACCAGTTGCGCGATCGCATCCGCCGCATGATCGACGAGGAATTCCACCGCCGTTTTGTCACACAATCCCGCCCCGGCTTTGAGGGTATCATCGCGATGAAACACCGGCGCATCGGTGGGAGCGATCGCCGCCGCAATGCCGCCCTGGGCCCACTGGCTCGCCCCCGTGTCGAGCGTTTCCTTGGTAATCAAACAGACGGAATACTGGCTCGGCAAACAGAGGGCGGCATACAGCCCCGCGGCCCCTGCTCCCACTACCACCACATCCACAGCAGCCGGCATAGCCCCCGATGAGCGCGAAACAGTCATGGCACGATTCAACAATTTTTTGAGACTATAGCAGGCTCAGGGGGATTCTCTACGGTTTCGGTGCAAGTTCGGGGCGATCGCGCCCCAATCCCCCACAAAAAAGCCCACCCCCTCAGGAGTGGGTTTTGGATCATCATGAACGTCAAGAGGTGCGATCGCGATCGGCATCAACCCAACGGTTAAGCCGCCACCTCATGCCCCCTCTTCGTCCTAGTCGTAGATCCCATTATTCAAACGAGTGTCCCCTTCCGTGAACACATCCGTCACAGGAACAACCGTGAACTTGTCCAAATTATCCTTTAAGCGTTGTTTCTGCGTTTCGCTCAGTCCTTTAATTTTCAAAACGTCCTCAACAGCCTCATAGGGAGCGTTGCGGACAATTTTTTGAGCCAAGGTGGGGTAAAAGCCCCGTAACTTGCGGAACGCACGAACATTTGTATTATTGAGGTCAAGTTTTGCCCCAAACTCAGTCTCAAGCATCGCGTCCGCATTGTTCCGCAATTGCGCATCCGCCGCTTGGCTCGGTGGAGCACCCCAGCAAAATACACCCACGGAAAATACGGCAATTAGTAACCAGTTGACTAATCTCTTCAACTCAAAATCCTCCTCTGCAAGCAAGCATAGAATGACCGCAGCCATTCTATTTATAGTCATTTAATATCCAATCATCTTATCCTACCAAGGGCCACGCTACGGCCATCATCCGTTACATTTGCCACAGAGCCCACCCCATGGAGTTTGTTAGACTAATCAACTGGGGAACTCCCCAAGCCCATGATGTAGTGAAGCGAACCCACCCCACTCAAATCCCTATGGCTCCAAGCACTCTGTTACTCACCCAAGAACTCCCCAGCCTAGACTATCTCGCCACCCCAGCCCGCTTTGACGGCACTTGGGAAGCGCCCCTCTCCACCCTCCTCGGCCTGGGTCGAGCTGCCGGTGCGGATTTCGTTGAATTTTTTCTCGAACGGGTTAACTATATTAGTTGCTTGGCAGAAGATGATCTAATTACCAGCATTTCCCCCAGCTTGACCACCGGGGCAGGGATTCGCGTCTTTCGCGGCAAGGCTGACTGCTACGTCAGCACCAATGACCTCACCTTCCAGGGTCTTAAAACTGCCCTGGAAAAAGCCCTCTCCATTCTGGGCTTAACCCTCCCGGCTCCCACGGCCTTTATCCCGGAAGTGTGCCTCGAACTGTTGCGGGACTACGCCAAGGCCAAAGATAAAGCACTCTGGCTCCCCGAATGCAGTTCCATCGAAGAAATGGGCGAAATTCTCCTGGCCACCACCGCCAGTTTGGCGCAAGCCGCATCCCATGTGCAATCACGCCGGGCGGCCTTTTTCCGGGATTGGCAAGAGGTGCTTGTCGCGTCCAGTGATGGCACGTTTGCGCGGGATATTCGCCTGACGCAGTCGGTGTCCTGTAATGTGCTCTGTGCCGATGGGGAACATCGCACCTCCAATGGGCTACGGGATGGCGACACCAGTGATCCGGATTTCTTGCGCAATTGGAACTATCAGAAAGCCACTGCCGAAGTGGCCGAAAGTGCGGGGCAGATGCTCTACGCGGACTATGTGGAGTCGGGAACCTATCCGATCGTGATGGCGAACCATTTCGGCGGGGTGATTTTCCATGAGGCTTGCGGTCACTTGCTGGAAACGACGCAGATTGAGCGGGCTACAACGCCGTTTATGGAGATGAAGGGTCAGAAGATTGCCCATGAAAATCTGACGGCGTGGGATGAGGGGCGATCGGATGATGCCTTTGGAACCCTGGATATGGATGATGAGGGGATGCCGACCCAGCGGACGCTGTTAATTGAAAATGGCATTTTGAAGAACTTTTTGAGCGATCGCGCCGGCCAAATGCGCACGGGCCATCCTCGCACCGGTAGCGGTCGCCGCCAAAACTACACCTACGCCGCCGCTTCCCGGATGCGCAACACCTACATCGCCCCCGGTGATTGCTCGGTTGAGGAAATTTTCGCCTCGATTGATAAGGGCATTTACTGCAAGAAAATGGGCGGCGGTAGTGTGGGCCCGACGGGGGAATTCAATTTCGGTGTGGATGAAGCGTATTTAATTGAAAACGGCAAAGTGACCAAACCCCTCAAGGGCGCGATCCTGATCGGCGAAGCCAAGGACATCATGCACAAGATTTCCATGTGCTCTAATGATCTCAGCCTTGCACCGGGATTCTGTGGCTCGATCAGTGGCGGCATCTATGTCACCGTGGGCCAGCCTCACATTAAAGTCGATTCGATCACCGTCGGCGGTCGTTAATCATCATGGTGGGACAGCGCGATCGCCTCGGCAAACACAGCGCGATTCAGTCAGCCTTAACCGCTGACATTAATGATCAACAAAAACCCGTGCGGGCCTTGAGCGAATTGCGCTGCACCTTGGGCGATCGCTCCCTTGTTCCCGACATTAGCCTGTTTCAAGTCGATCGCATTCCTCGCGATCAAGCCGGCGATATTGTCGATGATTTTTTTCTAGCCCCGGATTGGATCATTGAAATCCTGTCCCCGGCTCAATCTTCAATCCGTGTGATCGCCTCATTCTCTCTTTTATTCCACACCAATCCCCCCAAACCCACGAGGGCCAAGCCATTCCGCCCATTCTGCCCCAGCTTGATCCCTGGCAGCCCACCGTTGATCGTATTTTTGCCTGCTTAACCGTTTAGTGATTTTCCCAAGGACATTTTAGCTATGGTTCAAATTCAAGACCTCGCCCAATATACCGCCGACATTGCCCAAAAATTAGGGGTACATAAATATGATGTCTATGGTGCAAATACCGACTCCACCAGCGTACAGGTGGATCATGGTGAACCGAAACAGGTGAAAGCCTCCAACCGTTCCAGCGTGATTGTGCGGGTGTGGAACGACAACGGCACGATGGGGGTGACGAGTACGACGGATGTAGACCCCGTGGGGATTGAATTGGCGCTGAAAACCGCCCAGGATGCGAGTATTTTCGGCGTGAAAGAGCATATCCCCGACTTTAGCCCCGAATCCACCGCCCCGCTACCGGAGGTGACCGCTAACCGAGCCGAACCCACCCCCGTGACTGATTTAATCACCTCCCTAGTCAAGGCGGAGCAGGAACTTTTGGGTGCTCATCCGGCGATTCATAGCGTTCCCTATAATGGCTTGTCGCAACAGGAAATTGAGCGGTTTTATCTCAATAGTGCCGGGGCGTTGCGTTCCGAAGCCCGTACCTATGCGTCGGTGTATCTCTACAGCAAAACCGAGGAGGAGGGGAAAAAGCCCCGCAGTGCTGGGAGTTTTCGGATGAGTCCGGGGTTGGGGAGTTTAGCGATCGCGGACTGCATCGCCGAAGCCCGCGAGAAAACCATTAGTCATCTCAATTACCAAAAAATCCCATCGGGTAAATATCGCGTCGTCTTTTCGGGGGAAGCCTTTTTAGGACTGTTGGGGGCGTTTTCCAATCTATTTAATGCCCAAAGTGTGTTAGATAAGCAGAGTTTATCGACACCGGAATCGATCGGTGTCGCGATCGCCTCCCCCCTGCTGTCCCTGGCGGATGATGCCCTCCATCCTGACAATGTCAGCGCCGAAACCTTCGACGGCGAAGGCACACCCACCCGCCGCGTCCCGCTGATCGAAAACGGCATCCTCACCAGTTTTATCCACAGCACCGGAACCGCCAAACGGATGAACGCCCAACCCACCGGCCACGCCAACATCGGCGCGAAGGTGAGTGTTAGCCCCCATTTTTACCATGTCTTCCCCGGTCAGCCCAGCGAGACACATTACAGCCTTGATGAGGCGGAAAATGTGCTGCTGATTGATGATCTCAGCGCCCTCCATGCGGGGGTGAGTGCGCTCCAAGGGTCGTTTTCTCTGCCCTTTGATGGTTGGCTGGTGAATAAGGGGGAGAAAATTAGCGTCGATTCCGCCACGATCGCCGGGGATTTTCGAGATCTCCTCAAGGCGATTATCTATGTGGAATCGGAGCCGGAACTGACACCGGGCGGGGTCTGTCCTCGGATTTGGGTGGATGATGTGTCGGTGACGGGGGAATCTTAACGGGGAGGCATGGGGGGCGATCGCCTCCTGTCACCATTGCTGTCGTTTCCCCGCTAAGATCACCCTATTGCTGACCTTACGCCCTGTCTATGACTACCCTTTCCCCCGCCCCACCCACCTCTAACCCCTCGACACCGTCCCCCCTCACCACCCTCACCCTTGATGTGGATGGGATGCAGTGCGCGGGCTGTGTGGCGGCGGTGGAGCGACAACTCAAGCAGCAGCCCGGTGTTCATTCGGCCTGTGTCAATTTGATTACAGCGATCGCCGTGGTGGACTACAACCCCGACGCGATCACCCCGCAGGCCATGGCCGACTACCTCACCCAACGGGGCTTTCCCAGTACCCCCCGCCCAGAGGATACAGCGACCCCGACGACCCCGAACTGGCGCGATCGCGCCGCCGCCGAACGTCAAGCCCACCGTCAACGCCTTTGGATCGCGGCGGGGCTGTTGCTCTTTTCCCTGTTGGGCCATTGGCATCATTGGGGCGGGCCGGAAATTCCCATCTTGGGACATATCGCGGTGCATTGGGCCTTGGCGACCTTAGCGATCGCCATTCCCGGCCGGGAGATTTTCACCGATGGGGCGCGGAGTCTCCGCTACGGTAACCCCAATATGAATACCCTCGTGGCGTTGGGGACGGGAAGCGCTTATTTAGCCAGTTGTGCGGCGTTGCTGTGGCCGCAGTTGGGCTGGGACTGTTTTTTTGATGAGCCGGTGATGTTGTTGGGCTTTGTCTTTTTAGGGCGCACCCTCGAAGGCCAAGCCCGCAGCCGCGCCACCGCCGCCCTAGAGGCCTTAATTCAACTCCAACCCCAAACCGCCCGCCTGATCAGCACCGCCGACACAGCCCAGGAAAGCGGCATCACGATTCCGGTGCGATCGCTCCGGGTTGGGGAATGGGTGCGGGTCTTGCCGGGGGAAAAAATTCCCGTTGATGGCGAGGTGATGCAGGGGTCGTCCAGTGTGGATGAATCGATGTTGACCGGGGAATCGTTCCCGGTCACGAAACAGATCGGGGATACGGTGACGGCGGGAACCCTGAACCAAAGCGGCATGATCGCCGTCAAAGTCCAGCGCATTGGCGAGGATACCCTCCTTTCCCAAATCACCGCCGCCGTGGAAACGGCCCAAACCCGCAAGGCTCCGATTCAGAGCTTGGCGGATCAGCTTTCGGGGTATTTCGCCTATGGGGTGATGGCGATCGCTCTCCTCACCTTCCTCCTCTGGCAGGTCTGGGGTGATCAATGGTTGGCGGGTCAAGCGATCGCCAGTGTCCCCAGCTTAATCAGTTTGAAACTGGCGATCGCGGTGCTCGTCGTCGCCTGTCCCTGCGCCCTCGGCCTCGCCACCCCCACCGCGATCCTGGTGGGAACGAGTCGCGGCGCAGAACAAGGGTTGCTGATCAAAGGCGGCGACAGTCTCGAAGCGGCGCACCGTGTGGATACCATCGTCTTTGATAAAACCGGAACCCTCACCCAAGGCCGTCCCCAAGTTACCGAAATTCATCCCCTCAACGATTGGAGCGCCGATCATTTGGTGCGATTCGCCGCCAGCATTGAACAGGGCAGCCAGCACCCCCTAGCCACGGCGATTCTCACCGCCGCCGCCCAGCGCGATCTTGACCTCTATCCGACGGCGGATTTTGTCAGTGCGCCGGGGTATGGTGCGATCGCCACCATCCACCGCCCCGATCACCCCCCCGCCCTCTGTCGCGTCGGTAATGCCGCCTGGCTTCAGCAGGGCAACATCCCGATCCCCGCCGCCCTCGACCCGATTCAGCAATCCCTCGCCCAAGGGGGGCAAACGGTGATCTATCTCGCCTTAGATCAAACCTGTATTGGCTTGATGGCGTTGAGCGATCCCTTGCGGGCCGATGCGCGGCAAACGGTGCAGAATTTACAACAGATGGGCTTGAATGTGGTGTTACTCACGGGCGATCATCCCGATGCGGCGGCCGCGATCGCCGCCCAACTCCACATCACCCAAGTTCTCGCCCAAGTCCTCCCCACCGCCAAAGCCGACCACATCCAAGCCCTCCAAGCCCAAAATCACCGCGTGGCCATGGTGGGTGACGGCATTAACGATGCCCCCGCCCTCGCTCAGGCGGATGTGGGGATCGCCCTCCATAGCGGTACTGATGTGGCTCTCGAAACCGCTGATATTGTCTTGATGCAGCCCCCCAATGCAGAACTGGGCTTACAGGCCGTCGAAAGTGTATTACATTTGAGTCGAGCCACTTTTGCTAAAATTCGGCAAAACTTAGCCTGGGCCTTGGGGTACAATAGCGTTCTGATTCCCACAGCGGCGGGTCTTCTCTTGCCTCGGTTTGGATTTTTGTTAAGTCCACCCATGGCAGGGGCATTGATGGCGTTAAGCTCCGTTATTGTAGTGACCAATTCGCTATTACTGCGCGATCGCCGACTACCATTGTAAAAATCCTGCCCATGCTCTGCCGTCCTAGATTATTTTTTCTGGTTTAGAGAATTCTTGGGCTGTGACACAATAAAAGTAATCACAGCACTGATATCTAGTCCATCTGGCACCAACGTGCCACATCACTATTTTTCCTCAATCAGCAACATGAGGCACACGGGTTGTCTATGACTGCACCGACACCAAAATTGCAGCAAGAACATTTACTGATCGTTGATGATGCTAGGGGACGGCGTTCTGTCCCACTTTTGACTGAGTCGTACCTGATTGGGCGCGATCGCAGCTGTGATATTCACCTCAGTTCCCAATTTGTTTCCCGCCATCACGCAGTTCTAAACCGGAAAACCCGCAGCGATGGCACCGTGCTCTATCAAATCGTCGATGGAGACACAAAAGGACGACCCAGCGTCAATGGGCTTCTGATCAACGGCAAAAAACTGTCCACGCACAACTTACAGCATGGCGACGAAGTCGTTTTTGGCCCCCAAGTGTCCGCAATCTATCAATCGCGTATTTTTCCAGCCCAAACCAACGCCGATCACTTACCCGCCATGTCCCCAGAAGACCCCTTCGACATTACGCTAATTGACCCCGCGATGATGTCCGGAGACACGGAAACGGCAAAACATCAGGACGACATCCCCCTTGACCCAGAACAAGACACCGCCTCGAATCGAAAGGATGTCTAGAGGAGTTGGATTGCACGACAACAGGGCAGAGATGAGACCAAGCCCCAGGGCAATGCCAAGCTACTCGTGCGAGTATTCAGTGAGCCAGAGGCTCACAGTACCTTCCTGGAATCCTCTGTCGTGCGAGCGTCTCACTCGCTGTCCCGGCTGAGAGGGGGATTCAGCACAGGCTAGGTCAACTGTTGAGCATCGGCAACAAGCAAAAGCCCTCAAGCCCGATCAGATTGGGTTTAACCCTAATGGATCTGGGATCTGCTCCGCGTTTAGGCAATCCGTTGCCCCGCCGCCACGGGCCGCTCCGGCTCCAACAGCACCACCGATCCATCCGCCTGCACCACCCCCAACACCAACACCTCGGACATAAAATTGGCAATTTGGCGGGGAGGAATGTTAGTGATGGCGGTGATCATGCGCCCGATCAGACTGTCGGGGGTGTATAGATCGGTGATTTGGGCGCTGGATTTTTTCACCCCCAAGGGGCCAAAGTCGATCCAGAGGCGATAGGCGGGTTTGCGGGCGGCGGGGAAGGGTTCCGCCCGGATGATCGTGCCGGTGTGGATTTCCAGCGTCAAAAAATCGGCGTAACTTGCCTCGTGCATGGGTCTGATGCTCCTGGATCACTGGTGATGCTGAACGCCCTAGATCTCTTTAGGTTTAAAGGCCGGTGCTGTCGAAGGTGCGGATCAGGGCGTTGAGGAAGGCAGAACCCCAGAGGCTAGCGAGACCACCGCAAAGCAGCACTAGGCCTGCGACAATCCCCAGGTGAATCGGTGTCAGGGCGGGGGATGATCCGTAGAGGATGGGCAGGGCGGCAACCATGGCACCGACGCTAGACCCGATGAAGAAACGACCGATCGCAGGCTTAAGGGATGCTGGCGATCGCTGCTGTTCATGAGACATGGACTGAAGGCTCCCGATCATAATGAACGTGATCCAATCATACTGATGCTGTGCCATCCGTTGCTATGGTGCGATCGCCCCCCGTTCGATCAACTGCTGCTGCACCGTGGGCGTTAACCCCAAATTATCCCCCAGCGTCATCTGAGTCAGGGTCGCCCCCGTCCAGACGGTTTCGCTAACCGTCGCCCCGCATAGATTCGCCTGACTGAGGTTCACCCCCGCCAAGGACACCAGAGCCAAGCTCGCCCGCTGAAGATTCGCCCCGCTCAGGTTGGCATTTTCCAAAAATGCGCCGCTCAAGTCCGCCCCGCTCAGGTTGGCTCCGCTGAGATCCGCCCCGCTGAGATCCGCATCACTGAGATCCGCCCCGCGTAGATTCACCCCGCGCAAGTCTGCCCCGCTTAAATCGGTTTCTTGCAAATCCACGCCGAGAAAATCACCCCCGGCAAAGTCAACGGCAGGATCAAGGTGGGCCAACTGGGCTAGGTCGAGCATCCCGGCGGTGGATGCGGTGAGGATTGCCTCTAGGGTGGGGATGGTGGTGGGAAATTGGGCAGGGGCGGCGGGGGGGGAGTCGGTGGTGACGCGGCAGAGGCAGGGCTGTAGGGCAGACCAGAGGGCTTTGACGATCGCACGTTTGGCGATCGCTTGTTGATTCGGACTCAGATCACGAGTCCACAACCCTTCCGCCACCAATACCCCACAGTCCACCAACCGGGGCACGAGATCCAGTTGAAGATCCTGGGGCGGATGGGGCAGGGTGAGGAGGGTTTGATCCAAGTGATGGGCTTGGGGGGGGAAGGTGAGCGACCAATGCAGGGTGCGATCGCCGCTAATTTCCACCGGGCCAAACTCCGAGGTCATCGACTCCGAAGCCGGTAAATGGGGCAACGTCAAATGTAGCCCACTGCCCCGCAACGCCCAATGAACCCGTCCCGCGCCGAGGGGTAACCATTGCGGACAAACCTGAAGTTGTAATTGCAGCGTCGTGCGATCGTCAGACTGATTCAAGATCAGATGCAGCGTCGCCAAATCAGGGAAAGAATTAACGAAAACCAAAGCAGCAGTCATAACAGATTTACCCAGAGTCGAAAGGGTGAGTCAACGGGTTCTGCATCTAACGCTATCATCAAAGGCAAACACTAGCCAGAGGGATGAAAGGGTCAAGGCGGCGTGAGGCGTTGCGGAGGGCGATCGCCAATCCTGTCTAGCGCATCCTCCTAGCATGACACACGTTAATTAGGGGTTTACGGCGGATTGCTGAATTGTAGTAATAATGGGAGTTTAATCCGCCTAGCCCACCCTACAGCAAAACCTAATTTTAGCTGTGTCGTTGCAGTAGGGTGCTGTGAGCGAAGCGTAACGCACCGTTCCATTCAGCGTTAGACATTCAAGACGATCCGAAGCTTAAATCTTGACGCTGCACTTGATCAAAAACCTTAGCAAAGAGGGCATAGCGTCGCAGGGGGTGCGGTTGAGCATAACGGCGGCTGATCGCTTGGGAGGGGTTGCGATCGCGCATTAACCCATGAATGATCCGCCCATACCCCAACTGCGCCGCCACCCGATGACAATCCGCCACCAACACCCGCCCCAACCCTCCATAGGCCCACCCCGGCCAACGCGCCACCGTTTTCAGCACGACCGTATTCCCCGTCCGATCACACCAATCAGGAAACGCCCACACCAAACCCACCACACGCCCCTGATCCAGAGCGACGCGAATTAAATCCGGCCGCAGGTAGGGTAAAAGGGCGTGGTACTGCTGCTCAAAATCCGGATAGGGCAGGGGGGTAAACAAGGGGGTCTCAGCGAACGCGGCATGGATGAGGTGATGGATCGGGGGCAATCGGTCAGAGAGGCGATCGCAGTCGAGGGCGTTGATGGTGATCCCGTTTTGGGTGAAGCGATCGCGCCACACATCCGCCGGCGGATCGCGCCGCGTCACAACGTCACAGAGGGCAGATCGATAGGTCAAACAGGGCATAAACCCCCCTTGAGCGAGGGCGGCGGGATGGTGGGGCGGCGTAATCGGTTCGAGGGCGAAGGAGGGCGCAGTGCCGGGGTCAATCACGGCGCGATAGGGTTGCCAGGTACTGCCGTCAATGGGCGCGATCGCCGCCTCGCACCATTCAGCCCGTAACCGTTCCTCCGCTGCCCTGAGCAAGGCCACCCCCTCAGCCACCGTCCGAAACGACAACCGCCCCAAATACCCCGTTTTTCGCCCGCGCCACGGCGGAACCTGCCGCCACCAGAGGGCCACTTCAGATCCGTCCAGATGAGCGATCGCGTCAGGCTCTCGGATCATGGCCACAAGACAGCCTTAGGATGATGCTCCTCTGTTCCATGCGTTTTTTGCGATTGTGTGGTGATTTGGATCAAACCCCTTCTCTACCCCCTTTTCAACATTCTTTATCCTGTCATAAAAGTTCTATGCATGGGCTTGTATCGATTACTGTTAATAACAGTGATTAAAACTGAACTCATGAAAGGCATTGTATTGGCAGGAGGATCGGGCAGTCGCCTATATCCCATCACATTGGGGACATCTAAACAACTCCTACCCGTTTACGATAAACCCCTCATTTACTACCCCCTATCAGTCTTGATGCTGGCTGATATTCGAGAAATATTAGTAATTACCACCCCTCAAGATCAAGCCAGTTTCCAGCGTCTCCTCGGTCACGGCAATCAGTGGGGATTAAATCTCAGTTATGCTGTTCAACCCCAACCGGACGGATTAGCTCAAGCCTTTTTGATCGCTGAGTCTTTCATTGGTGAAGATTCTATTTGCTTAGTCTTGGGAGATAACATTTTTTATGGACAAAGCTTCACCACACAATTACAACGTGCCGTTACTACGACCAAAACTCAGGGAGGAGCAACCATTTTCGGCTACGCTGTCAAAGATCCCCAACGTTTCGGAGTCGTAGAATTTGATCAGCATGGACAAGTATTATCAATTGTGGAAAAGCCTCAAAATCCACAGTCTAACTATGCTGTGACCGGGTTATATTTCTATGACCATCACGTCATTGATATTGCCAAACAGATTCAACCCTCACCCCGAGGTGAACTAGAAATCACCGATGTACATCGAGCCTATCTTCAACAGGGCCTGTTACGAGTGGAGTTACTCGGTCGCGGCTTTGCCTGGCTTGATACCGGAACTCATGATAGTTTATTGGAAGCCTCCCAGTTTGTTCAAACCATTGAGCATCGTCAGGGCTTAAAAATAGCCTGTCCAGAAGAAATTGCTTATCACAAAGGCTGGATTACTCCAGAGCAACTTGCCGTAATGGCAGATAAACTCTCTAAAAATGGCTACGGTAACTATTTAATTCAACTCTTAGAAAAAGTTATACCATGCAGGTGATATCCACTAAATTACCGGAAGTGAAGCTCATTTCACCCCAGGTATATCATGATGATCGAGGGTTTTTCGTGGAAACCTTTCAATGCGATCGCTATGCAGCCCAGGGGATTGGTCCGCAGTTTGTCCAAGACAACTTATCCTATTCTCGGAAAGGCATCTTACGGGGTCTACATTTTCAATATCCTCATGCTCAAGGAAAATTAGTGTCTGTATTGCAAGGAGAAGTCTTTGATGTGGCAGTCGATATGCGAGTCGGCTCACCTAATTTTGGACAATGGGTCGGAGAGATCATCTCAGCAGAAAACAAGCATCAACTCTGGATACCAGAAGGATTTGCTCACGGCTTTTGTGTCACCAGTGATGCCGCATTATTGGTTTACAAATGCACAGACTTTTACCACAGAGAAACTGATATTAATTTACGCTGGGATGATCCTGATCTAGACATAGCTTGGCCCATTAAAAACCCAGAACTTTCGGACAAAGATACCCACGCCCCCTATCTCACTGAAATCGAACCGACTCGACTCCCTCAATATCACCCAAAGTGTTCATGAATCAAACCTATATTTCCGTTTTACTCGTGGGGGCTGGGGGACAACTAGGACAGGCTTTAATCGCAACGGCTCCTCCCCAAGTACAAATCAAAGCATTCAACCGTCAGCAATTAGATATTAGCGATCGCGCAGCAGTGATTGACCTAATTACTGAAACTAAACCCACTTGGGTCATCAATGCAGCCGCTTATACGGCTGTTGATCAAGCAGAAAAAGAACCCACTTTAGCCTTCACCATCAATGGAGATGGCCCCGGCTATTTAGCTCAGGCTGTGGAGACAATAGGAGGACGATTGTTGCATATTTCCACAGATTTTGTTTTTGATGGTAAAGCATCAAGACCCTATCAACCAGACGATAGGCCTAACCCCCTCAGTGTTTATGGCGAAAGTAAGCTAGCGGGAGAGCAGCAAATATTACGTATCCTCGGAGAGAAGAGCCTCATCATTCGGACAGCCTGGTTATACAGCGTCATCAACCATAACTTCGTGTCTACTATGTTGAGGCTCATGCAGACACGCGATGAAGTGCGCGTGGTCGCGGATCAGGTCGGCACACCTACGGCAGCTACCACCTTAGCTCAGGTTCTGTGGCAAAGTATCGCTCAAGATATACAGGGCATTTATCACGTTACAGATGCAGGTGTTGCGAGTTGGTATGATTTCGCCGTGGCGATACAACACCATAGTTATCAGTTACATTTACTAGATCGAGTTGTGCCTGTGCAGCCAATTTCCACCCTAGAATTTCCCACCCTAGCAAAGCGTCCTAGTTATTCTGTCTTGGATAAATCTCGTACTTGGCAGCAACTAGCAATCACACCTCACCATTGGCAAGCAGTATTATATAAAACACTGCAGACGTTGAGTCCGATGAACTGACAATAGATCAGTGCAAAATTCTAACTCAGAGAATATTTATAGCAGTAGCATGACACAGCTAAAATGATACTTTATTGTAGGGTGGGTTAGGCGGCTAAAGTATAGGTCATAAGTGCAATTCAGCAATCCGCCGTAACCCACAGATTAACGGATTTCGTGCCAGTAGTAGCCAGAAAAAGGAGGACATCTAAACGTTGATTTTTAAATAGATGAGGGCTGAAATGTATCAATATCTCAGCAATTATTTTTTATATTTTATCCAATATAGATAGCTGTCTTCATCACCGACAATACTACCTTTAAACGTTGCAATCAATGAAAGATCAGAAGACTCTTCAATCGATAGAGGCGCATTGAGGATGAATATAGAATCTTGACTACGGCGCGAGACTTCTTCTTGAACTCTCGCTATAGCGTCTTCCGTCGTAATCGCTTGACGCTTGTTATTCCATAAAACAAATGTTCCAAATCCATCCCGATTAGGATAATAGATCTCTCGATCTAGATAAGCCGGAAAAGATGCGGCTGACCAATCCGGAAAGCCAGACAGGAAAAAATCTTCTCTCGCATATTTTGTTTGAATGAAGTGTGACGCGGCTTGAGCGGTAGAAAAAGGATGAACTAGATCTATACCCCATGCATAAAAACCAGAAATAAAATGGCAAACGAGTAAACTGGTAATGATCACTTCTTTTCGTTTTTCAAAAATAGAGAAATTAAAAGAACTTAGTAATCGATCAATTTTCTGATCCAGAAAGTTCCACGAAAAAAAGACTTTATAATACTTTGCAATCCATAAACACGCTATGAACAAAATCCAAATATGACCATAGTGGCGTGCCGCTCCAAAATACTTTGTATAGTTAAATAGTAATATACTGCCTAAGCCAGACAGATAAATCAAAAGTGGAATAGGGGTACGAATCAAACATAAAATAGAAAAGCAGAGTAAGGGTAAAAATAGGGGAGCCTGCACCCAAATACCCATAATATATTGATTCCAAAATGTTACTTTTAATGCAGGAATTGGCAAGAAAGATTTGTATAAGATTGATAGACTAGAGAAAAATCGATTAGCGTCAAAATGAAAAAACCAACCCTCAACATTTGCGCGATCAGCAGGAGCAAAAAATTGCATCTGAGCTAATGCAATAGTTATGCCTAGAATTGCAATTACAAGATATATTGATGCAAGTTTTGGATTGTTTTGTTGCCTCAAAATCGAATGAGTTAACGTTTCATTTTGAGAATTTTCTTGTTGCAACCAAGGTAAAAATATCACTTCAATACTCAAACCCAAGAGTATTGAAAATGCGACAACTAAAGTATAAAATGAAACATTCGCCATGACAGCTAATATGATCGAAATAGCTAAATAGTTGCGGTGGCGATCAGTTATTAGCTTGCAACACCAAAAAGTTGATAGTATTCCCAAAGAATAACTGCGGCTCACTAATGCATATTCAAAAAAAGAAAAGTAGCTAAACGTGAATAAGATAATCTGAAAGCGACTAAATCGACTATATAAACTAAATAAATAAACAGATCCTGTTGCGATCATGATGTGGAAAATCTGCATGGCGATCGCATTTTTTGTAATCCGGGTTAGTCCATAAACACAGAGATACCAAATACTCGGATGACCATCATATCGCATTTGATAGAACAGATTCCAAAGTGATTCACTTTTTTGAGCAACAAGCCAAGTATGAATTTCATCTCTCCACATTTCATGATGTAAAATACCAAAAAAAGCTAGGCTAAAAAAAACTAAACTGAGAATGAGAGAAAATCGAACTTGATGCTTATGCTTAATTTGAGAATTCATAGAGACAGTATTCAAAAAACATGAATCAAAAAAATTGGATGCCAAAATATGAAACGAAAGCTATTTGATCACTACTTCTGTTTAAGATCACGACGTGCGACAACAATACATTGATAGCCTAATAGTCTAGGGAAACAATAAGTACAGAAAGCGAGGATGCGATTTAGTAAAATCATTAGCTTATTTTGAGGATGTAGACCTAATACTAATTCAATAGGCATTACTGTCATCATTTCTTTGATGACTTGATAG
Organism: Spirulina subsalsa CS-330; assembly: GCF_028330765.1. Taxonomy (GTDB): domain Bacteria; phylum Cyanobacteriota; class Cyanobacteriia; order Cyanobacteriales; family Spirulinaceae; genus Spirulina; species Spirulina subsalsa_A. Next base: position 20,674 of record NZ_JAQMTY010000074.1, read on the forward strand.
CCATTTTCTTCTAGAAGTGTTCTGATGGTTTTACGGGTATAAAAACGATAATGAGTACGATCAAGAATACCTCGTTCAGTGTAATTCCAGGCTCCAAAGAGAAGACTGAGACGGATTGTGATGTTCGCAACATTGGGCACTGAAACAATGAGACGACCATGGTGATCTAAAACTTTTTGACAATCGTTGAGTAGTTTTTCTGGATGATAGAGATGCTCTAAAATATCTGGCAAAAGCACTGTATCAAATTTTTCTTCTGGCCGCACAGATTGAACTGTGTTCGTGAAATAGCCTAATTGAGACCAAGCATCAGATAACCCTTTTTGTAAATCTGCTTGGATGTAGTATTGGAAAGTATCAATGTTTTTCGGAGTATCTAAAATATCAATTCCTGACACTTGATTATGATGAGATAATGTTGCAGCGAGAAATCCATGGCCACAACCAATATCTAAGACTCGATGCCCAGACCCCACAAGACGGGAGAAGAGATAGTGGCTAGAATATTTACTCTCTTTAAGAGGATATTTGACAAAAAATTCTTGATATTCAGGATATTTTTTGATTGAGCGGACTGTTTGTTTATAACGAATGACTGAGCGAAACACATCCTTCGCATATTTCAGTCCATTCACATGACAGATTTCTGTGCCATAATAGGTTGGAATTGGAACTTCGTGAATTCTAAAATGATGATGATTTAGTTTAATAATAATTTCTGTATCAAAGTGAAAATCATTAGTCATTGCAGAAAAATCAAGTTGACTTAATGCAGCTATGCTATAGGCACGGTAGCCACTATGAAATTCAGTTAGATTCATATTGAGTGACCAGTTTTCAAACTGAGTTAAGATTTTGTTGCCAATATATTTATAAAGGGGCATTCCTCCTTTGATTGCTCCTCCATATTGTGTCATCATTCTCGAACCAAAGACGGCATCAGCCTGGTCTGTTACTAGTGGGTGATATAAATGAGATAATATTTCTGGCGCATACTGACCATCACCATGTAATAACACGACAACATCAAATCCTTTCTCAATAAAATATTTATAGCCTAGTTTTTGATTGCCACCGTAGCCTAAATTCTTAGGGTTTTGAAAGATGTTTAAGTTATGAACTTTTGCTCTTTGCTTGTATCCTAATCCGAGTTCATACGTGTGATCTTGACTGGCATCATCGAAGACAACAATTTCGTCAACATTATTCCAAACATCTTCAGGAATTCGATTCAATACTTTCACAAGCGTTGAAACGGCATTGTAAGCAACGATTAGTATGCCAATGCGTTTATTATTGTTGTTGGCAGATACAGCAATTTTTGAAGAGGGTAAATTCTTTTTGTTAGAATGAATTTTAGTGTTCATAGGGATCAAAAGATGAATGGTGAGTTAGGGAGAATCGTTAGGGCTTGATTTAGGGGAATCAGGGGCGATTTTTTGAAAGAGAAGGACATCGTTTTGGTTGTAGGTCACGGTGAAATCAGGGCGGCTTTCGAGGTAGCGTTGGGCGGTTTCAATCGTATCAGGAAATTCACCGGGATGCCGACGATTGAATAAAATAGCATCGATTTGGGTGAGATCACGCTGGGGCAGGCTGGGGTCAATCAGGTAAATGTCGCGGCGATGGGTGAGGTGGGGGGCATATTCACCCTGGGTGATTATGCCAACATTGGGTTCGACTTGGGCGATCGCATCCCGCATCGTTACCCAAGTATCGAATTTCTCAAGATAGAGACTGCCGAAATAATAGTATTTTCCGAGGGCGAGAAAGCCAATTGTTGCCCAAGCAATGAGAAATTTAGGACGGTAGATGAAGGATTTGGGGTTATGGTTGAGGATGGCGATCGCAGTGAGAATGAAGAAGGGTAAAATCGGCAGGGCGTATTGATGAACGAGGTCTTTTTGGGGTTGATAGGTAGTAATTAAATTTAAGATCAGGGCGGGGGCTGCACCGATTAACGGCAGACTATAGCGAGGTCGTAAAATCCAAAAGATCGGTGCAAATAGTAGCACTAAATATTCTAAATTAGCCAGGCTCAACACCGGGCCGAGAATGCGGTGCGGCTGCAAAATGAGGGTTTGAATCATTTCGCCAATGGACTCGCCTAAATAGTCATAGCGGCCATCGGACATTTCCACCGCCGCATCCATGCCGGTGAAGTGGGGAAAAATCCATTGAGTGGTAAAGATAAACCAAGCGGTTCCTAAGAGCATGGCCCAAAATCCATACCATTTGGGCCGCTCACCCAATATGATCCAGAGTCCTAAACCGACAACTGTTAAGGACAAAATAGCTTTGCAACCGAGGATTAACAAAATACAGCCGAAAAAGGTCAAGAAACGATGCGATCGCAACGCTAGCACGGCCCCTAAAATGGCTGGAACTGCGAGGGTATCGGGGTGAAAATCAAAAAGATTCGCGTTGAAAACCACAGGATAGAGGTTGTAAGCCAGGGCGATCGCAACGGTGTGACCTGAGGATAGTCCGGCTTGTTGCGCTAGTTTGGCTGCGAGGATGCCCCCCAAAGAGAGGGCGATCGCTTGCACGGCAAAAAGCCAATACACCGACGGATAGATCCAATACAAGGCAGCGAGGGGATAAAAAATCCATGCCCCATGATCACCAAGAATATGGAAGCCGGAAAAGGACACAATGGGAGGCTTGCCCATCGAAATCAGATAGGTTGCTTGATCAAACCAGCCTAGATCAAAGGCATGGGAATTAAACAGAAGATGCCGAATTGAGGCGCAGCTAAAGAGAATCAAACTCTGCACTATACCCCAATACAAAATGATTTTTGGTCGCTGCATTACCTATCCAAACTGTAAACTGAGAGTAATCTAATCACAATGTCCACCGGATTGAGGCTGCTATATAGCTATCCTAAATTAATCGAAGATCTTATCTCCTCATCAACAAGGGGCTTAAGCCCCTTGCCTGTTCATGAATCAAATAGGATTGCTATAGCATACCAAAAAAGTTGATGGTCAATGGGTGGGTTGCGGTGGACAAAAGTATCAGGCGAGTTAAAGGCGAGGGGTGAGGCTTTATCGAGATTGTCGAACTGGCTGTAAGGTTTGCTGGAGAGGAATCACAATGATAAAACAAGTCCCAGACCCTAAATCGGATTCACAGTGTAAGGTTCCGCCGTGTTTTTCGGTAATAATTTGATAGCTAATTGAAAGCCCCAGCCCGGTTCCTTTGCCTATTTCCTTGGTGGTAAAAAATGGATTAAAGAGACGGCTGATGTGCTTGGGATCGATGCCAGTGCCATTGTCTTGAATCCTGATTTCAACTTGATTTACGGCGGGGTGGAGGCGTGTTTGGATGGTGATTGTTGGGGCTTGGTTGTCGTCGGATTGATCGAGAAGGGCATCGATCGCATTACTCAGGATATTCATAAACACCTGATTGAGTTGACCGGCATAGCATTCGACTTTGGGTAAATCGCCATAGTCACGAATCACTTCAATCCCCGCCGAGTGGGGTTTTGATTTGAGCCGATTGTGCAAGATCATCAGGGTGCTTTCGATGCCGTCGTGAATATCAACGGCTTTCATTTCGGATTCGTCCATGCGGGAGAAGGTGCGCAGGGAGGCGACGATTTCTTTGATTCGTTCTGCCCCGACGCGCATGGATTGGAGCATTTTCGGGAGATCATCAAGGAGGAAGGGGAGATCGATGTCGTCGATATGATCGGCGATGATCAGTTGGGGGTCGGGGTAATGCTGTTGGTAGAGGTTGATCAGTTGGAGGAGGTCGTTGATGTAGTCGCGGGCGTGGTCAATGTTGCCGTAGATGAAGTTGACGGGGTTGTTGATTTCGTGGGCGACTCCGGCCACGAGTTGCCCCAAGCTGGACATTTTTTCGGTTTGGATCAGTTGGGATTGGGTGCGGTTGAGTTCTTCGAGGGTTTGGCGCAGTTCTTCGTTGCTGGCGCGGCTTTGGGCGTAGAGGAGGGCTTGGTTGGTGGCGATCGCTAATTGATTAATCGCAGATTTAACAAGGTCAATTTCCGTATCGTGCCAATGGCGAATGTCTTGGCTATGGCTACAGACGAGCACGCCAATGATTCCCGATTGCACTTCGAGGGGAACCACAAGCACGGATCGATAGTTGAGGGATTCCACAAGCTGCCGATAAATGGGATCGGGAATCGCGCTGACATCATCTTCACAAATGATCTCAAGGCGGAGCAGAATTTCAGCCATGGGGCCGACCTGATCGGCAGGATAGATGCCTGTAAAGTCGGGCATTTCTGCTTCGCGGGATTCGGCGATCACGTCCCAATAGGGTGTTTCAACGTTGGTGATGTACCAGGCAAAATGAACGCGATCAATGGCGAGGATGTTGCGGATGGCTTCGATCGCCTGTTGGATAATGGCTGCGGCGGGCTGTTCGAGGGAGCTGCGGATTTGGGCCGAGAGGCGATTGAGAAATTGCTCGCGCTGAACTTGGGATTGGAGGCGTTGGGCAAAGTCAAGGAGGGAGGCTTCGATCCGTTTGCGATCGCTAATATCTCGCACAATAAACAAGGTCTGATCCGCCTCAATGGGGACGACCCGCACCTCCTCAAATTGAGTCTCACCGCCGATATTTACCGTCTGTTCGTAGACCTGGAGGGTTTGTGTCGCGATCGCACGTTTTGCATAGTAGAGATTGCGTTGCGCCAAGTCCGCAGGCACGACATCAATAATGTTTCGCCCCGTCCGCTCACAGTCATCCAAGAGAATATCCCGAAACGAATCGGGGGGGATATAGTCCAGAAAAACGCCATCGTCACTGAGACGGAACATCAGATCCGGGATGGCTTTGAGGATGGCTTGGTTTGTGGCCTCACTGGCTTGGAGAGCGGCTTCGGCTTCTTTGCGATCGTGAATATCCGTGGCAATCACCACTAACCCGACAATCTGGTCTTGGTTACTGCGAATCGGATTGGCCCGCAGGGCCACCTGTAGCGGGCGACCGGTGAGCGATCGCTGTTCGATCTCGCAACTCCAACCCCGTCCCGCCGTGGCTGCGGTGATGATCTCATCCATCAACCCCGCATCGGCAAACAACCCCATCAAGCCCCCCTGTTGCCGCAATTGCTCAAGATCATCGCAATCATACAGGGCTTGAAACGCATCATTCACATAGATCACCCGGCCGATCAAATCCGTCAGGCTAATGGCATCACTGGCACTATCCACCGCTTGCTTGTAGCGTTGTAACTCAGCCTCAGCGAGCTTGCGCTCGGTCACATCGGTGCAAGTGCCCACATAGCCCGTGATTTGATCATCCTGTTCCGCATCAACAATCGTCTGCACTTGGGTATAGACCCAGCGCACAGACTGATCGGGCCGCAAAAACCGATATTCCGATTGAAAACATTGGTTTTCTACTTGGGCCCGGCTCCACTCGTTTGCGACGCGATCGCGATCCTGAGGGTGAATCACCGCCATCCAATGTTGTCCTTGGATGGCGGCAAAATTCAGCCCCATCAAAATACAAATCTGCTGATTCACATAGGTACAGCGCCCGGCCGCATCACTATGGAAAATGCCCACCGGGGCCGTTTCCGCCAACACTTGATAGCGTTGCTCACTTTGGCGCAGGGCTTCTTCCGACTGTTTGCGATCGGTAATGTCATAGATCGACACCAAAAGATAGGGATCAGTTTGGTTCGACAACTTCAACGGATGCTTACTCGTGCGCACCCAACGCACATTCCCCGCCGCATCGGTGAGGGATTCTTCCGGGATAATTTTATCGTGACGGGTTTGGAGCACCCATTGATCATCGGCTCGAATTTTGGCCACTTCCGCCGGGTTGGCGATTAAGTCGGCATCACATTGACCAATCAGTTGATCCGGCGTGGTTCCCCAGGCTTTGGCCATAGCCTGATTGACCACCACGAACCGGCCGTGATTGTCTTTCACCACCAGCCATTGAGGGGTTGTGTCAATGATGTTTTGGAGTAATTCCTGTTGGGCGTTGATGGCGGTTTGGGTTTTTTTGCGATCGCTCACATCCCGCGCCAGCCCATAAATACACCCCTGAGACTCTATCCTCGCCGCCGTCCACGCCAACCAACAATAGGAACCATCCTGACGACGGTAGCGATTTTCAAAGGACACACAGATCTCCCCCTGATTGACCTTTTGCATAATTTCTAGAGTCGATGGCACATCATCGGGATGAATCCAATCGATCACCGGTGCTAAATGAAGCTGCTCCACCGACCAGCCGAGGGTGATTTCCCAGGCCTGATTGAGATGGAGAAAACGCCCGTCTGCATCCACCAGACAAATTAAGTTGGGGGAAAGATTGAAAATTTCAGCCCAAGCGACATCATTGATATCCTCTGGGATATCCTCTGGGGTTTGGGGGTGGGAAAGCGGCGACGGGGTCAAGTCGGGTTGTTGTTGACTGTGGATGATTACGCCGCTGATCGTGTCTGCGGTGCGCCATGGGGTGATTGTCCATTGCATTGCTACGGTTTCGCCCGTGGGGAGGGGGTGGCGATCGCATCCCTGTTGAGGCGTGCCGGTCAAGGCCTGCTGTAGGGCAGCGGGCCAACTCTTCGGTACAGGGTTGCTCCGGTCGTAGGGCTGGCCCACCGAGGCTGCATCGAGGCCATAGTCTACCTGCCAACGGTCACTCATCCAGTGATAGCGCAGGGTTTGATCTAACACTGCGATCGCACAGGGAGACTGCGCCAAAATATCGGCTAAACCGAGAATCGGAGGAAGATCGGCAGACATGAAAATTCTTTTTAAAGAGTTAAAAACGCTGACAAAATCACGATCACAGAGACCCTGAGTCACTCTCTATCTACTTTCTCAGTGTAGGAGATTCAGGGAATCTAGGGCTATCCCCCCGATTCCCCCCAGAGGCCAGCAATGCGCTATCATAGGAGACTGGAAATCACGCCCCTTGGAGAGGTGGCAGAGTGGTTGAATGCGACGGTCTCGAAAACCGTTAGGCCGGCAACGGTCTCGGGGGTTCGAATCCCCCCCTCTCCGTTCCCTAATTCCCCTCAATCGGTGGGAAACGCTCTTGCGATCGCCTCCCATCCCACGCCATACCATCAAACGTTAATTTTCTACCGAATATCCCCGATCCGCTTCAGTTTCGTGGTTATCCCCAACGTTAGTCCGCAGCCAACCATTGCCACGATCTGCGTTACGATCTGCAAAATTCTGAGCACACCCGTCATTGCAGCGTCATGATTAACCCCCTCACGCCCCCCCCGATCCTACAGCGTCACCCCCTCGATCGGGTCAGTCGTCGTCTCCGGCTGGCTGGGTTATCCCTGGTGACCTCTCCGATTTTAGGGGCCTACTTTCTCGGCCATGGGGGTGGCTTCTCCCCCTTCTTTTGTCCGGTGTTGAAGGTGACGGGGGTTCCCTGTCCAGGCTGTGGAATGACACGCTCCTTTGTGGCCCTAGCGCGGGGAGATTTTGACGGCGCGATCGCGTTTCATCTCTTTGGCCCGCTGGTCTTTACCGCCTGCTTCGGCATCGCAATCCACCTCAGCCTTGAACTCTACACCGGCCAAAAAATCCGCTATCCTGCCTTGGCGAACTGGCTCCAGCGGCGACAGGTGACATTGCTGGTGTTAATAGCGTTGCTGACCTATCACGGCCTGCGATTGTGGGGGTTAGCCCAGTCCGGCGAATTGGCCGCCAGCATCGCCGCCGCGCCACTGCACCGATTGTTTTCAGGATTATAAGGATTGAACGATGTCTAACCAGCGCAGCGCCTTTCTCTGGCTTACCCTCTTGGCGATGGGCTGTTTCGGACTAACTAAATGCTCTATTGTAGGGTGGGTTAGGCGGCTAAAACATAGACTATCATTGCAATCCAGCAATTCGCCGTAACCCACCGATTAACCTGTGTCGTAACAGGACAAGGAGGATTTGCCGTGATGTATGCTATGCAGCGATCGCGCCGCTGAGGGGTCAAAACGAACGCCGCCGTGCTACCCCAACGCCGTAATGAATTGTTGAACGAGGGCGAGGGCTTGGGGCGGGATGTCGTGGCCCATCGCGGGCAATTCTCGATAGGTTAGCGACACTTGAGCGGCGGTGAGTTCCTGTTGTACCTGCCGCGCCGCCACCAACGGCACGACTGGATCAACCTGACCATGCACCACCAAAACCGGCGGCACAGGGTCAGCCGTCACCGTTAGCGGGCCGTGGGGATAGCCGCTGATGCTGCAAATGCCTGCCAGGGGAAACCCTAGCCCCACATCTAACGCCATCGCCCCCCCTTGGGAAAACCCCAACAGCACCGTTTTCCCAAGGGGAATGCCCGTTTGGGCCTCTAATGTTGGGAGCCAATCCCGAAGCTGTTGACGGGCTTCCTCTAGGCCGGTGAGTTGACGCAGGTCAAAGGCGGGAATATTGCTGTATTCCAGGGCATACCAGGCCCGCCCGCCGGGGACTTGGGGATGGTCAAAGGGGGCATTGGGAAAGATGAATTGATAGGTAGGCAAGTCTAGATAAGGGGCCAACCCGGCTAAATCATGGCGGTTTGCGCCCCAACCGTGGAGAGCGACGAGGAGATGGTCAGGGGGTTGACCGGTACGGGGAGGGATGGCGATCGCATCAAAGACCATGGCGTAAGAGCGTCTGTATTATTAACAAGGCGGTATGGTATAAAGAATAGCCTGAAACCCTCTTGCTGGTATGGTTCACATCAAGCGCGTTGAGCTTTCCCACTTCAAATCCTTTGGGGGCACGATCGCCATCCCCTTTTTAGATGGGTTTACGGTGGTGTCGGGGCCCAATGGATCGGGAAAATCCAATATTTTAGATGCGCTCTTGTTTTGTTTGGGCTTGGCCAGTTCTAAAGGGATGCGGGCCGAACGGCTGCCGGATTTGGTCAACCATAAACAGCAAACCACCAAAGGCACGTCCGAGGTCAGTGTGTCGGTGACCTTCGACCTCAGCGATTGGCACGATGCGGACTGGTTTGGGGAAGCGGCCTCGGCGGCGGAAAAAGCAGAAGATGCGGCGGCGCTGGGCGAATTAACGGCGGAATGGACAGTAACGCGGCGGCTGCGGGTGACGAAAAGCGGCGGCTATACTTCGACCTATTTTATTAATGGTGAACTGGCGACGGCAACGGATTTACATGAACAGTTGCGGCGGTTGCGGATTTATTCTGAGGGTTACAACGTCGTGTTGCAGGGGGATGTGACTCGGATTATTACGATGAATGGCCGGGAACGGCGCGAGATTATTGATGAGTTGGCGGGGGTGGCGGAATTTGACCGCAAGATTGGGCAAGTGCGATCGACGTTGGATGAAGTGCGCGAACAGGAGGATCGGTTTCGGCTGATTGAACAGGAGTTGCGGCGCAGTTTGGATCGTTTGGCAGCCGATCGCATCAAGGCCGAGAAATACCAAGCCCTGCGGGAGCGCATTCACCTCTGGCAACAGTGGGAAATTGTCTTGCAGTGGAAGGCGTTACAGCAGCAAATTGAGCAGGCAGAACGGCAATACCAAGCCGGGGAAGCGACGTTAACGCAATTGGCGGAGCAGTTGACTCGCTTGGCCGCAGAGTTAGACGCGGTTCAAGGGGAGTGCGATCGCCTCAATGCCGTGGTGAAGGATCTGGGTGAAGATCAACAAATCGCGGTGAATTCCGAACTCACGAAGCAACGGCTGCAACTGGAACAATTGCAGCAGCAAGAACAGGCAACGGCAAGCGCGATCGCCACCCATCAGCAAACCCAAGAACGCCTCCGCCTCGAAATCGCCAAACTCCAGCAACGCCTCGCCGACCTCAACCAAACCCAACAGCACCTCGACACCGTTACCCTCGTTCAACACCGCCAAACGGTGATCCAAGCCCAAAATCAACTCAATCAATTGCGCGAACAGGCTCAAACCGTTGCCGCTGCGTCGGAAGCCTGGGTACAGGAGCAAACCGCATTAACAAAACAGATCAGCAGTCTCCAACAGACCCTCAATCCCCAACGGACGGAACAGGCACAACTCCAAGAACGCCTTGCCCGCTTGCACCAAACCCACCAAGAGCAGACGGCCCAGATTGAGCAATTCACCACCGAATTGGCCAACCAAGCCCCGGCAACGGCGGAGGACTTAGGGCAACTGGAAAGGCGGATTCAAGACGTGGCGGCAACCTACGCCCAAACGGATGCGGAATTAAAACTGACCCAAGACACACAACAGCGGCTTGTGACGGAGCAGCGCGATCGCCAACGCCAACTCGATCGCCTCGAAGCCCGCACCCACGCCCAACAGGAAGCCCAGGGAACCCATGCCACCCAGGTGATTTTGAATGCGAAATTGCCGGGGGTCTGTGGGTTGGTGGCGCAGTTGGGGCAAGTGGAGAAACCCTATCAGGTGGCGTTGGAGACGGCAGCGGGGGGGCGGTTGGGGCAAATTGTCGTTGAAGATGACCGGGTGGCGGCGCAGGGGATTGAACTGCTGAAACGGGAGCGGGCGGGGCGGGCGACGTTTTTACCGTTGAATAAGATTCGCGCACCGGGGATGCAGGCGGTGGGCAGCTTGCGGCAGGTGCGGGGGTTTGTGGATTATGCGGTGAAGTTGGTGGACTGTGAGCCGCGCTATCGGCCGATTTTTGCCTATGTATTCGGTTCAACGGCGGTGTTTGAAGATTTGGCGACGGCGCGATCGCTCCTCGGCAAAAGTCGGATCGTCACTCTTGATGGGGAATTGCTCGAAACCAGCGGCGCTCTGTCCGGGGGGAGTCGTTCCGGGCGTTCGACGCTGCATTTTGGCACGGCGGCGGCGGGGGAGTCAGCAGAGTTGCAGCAGTTGCGCGATCGCCTCGCGGAAATTGACACCGTGCTCGCCACCTGTGAGCAGACCTTGGCCCAAAAGCGCGATCGCCTTGCCCAGTTGGGTCAAACCCTCAGCGATTGCCGCCAAACCTTCGCCACCGAAAGCCTCCGCGCCCAACAGGATCAAAAAGAGCGCGATCGCCTCCAAACCAGCCTTGATCACCTCCGCACCCAGATCACCCAAACCACCGCCGCCCAAGCTGAAGTCCAAACCCGCCTTGATCACCTCGCCCAAAGCATCCCCCCCACGGAAGCCGAACTCCACACCCTCGAAACTCAACTGGCCGCCCTCGAAACTGGCCAAGCCTCCAGCGAGTGGCAGGCGATCCAGCAGGTGATTCAAACCCAAGAACAGCACCTCACAGAACAGCAGACCGTGTTACGGGATGCCGAAGCCGAACGCACCCAAATTGAAACCCAGATTCTCCGCCTCCAAGAACGGCTCGAAACCGCTGAAACCCAACGAATCACCGCACAACAGCAGCACCAAAACGATCGCCACACCCTCGCCACCCTCCAAGACCGCCACCACGACCTCGCCCAAACCCTCCAGACCACCGAAGCCACCCTCGCCCAACTCACCGCCCGTCTCGGCACGGCCAAAGAGGAGCGCGATCGCGCCGCTGCCCACCTCAATCGCCTCCAACAACAGCACCAAAGCCACGTTTGGGAACGGGACAAACTCCACAGCAGCCAACAGGAACGGAAAAATGCGATCGCGCAACTCTATCACCAAGTCACCGACCACGAAGACCGCCTCCCCAATCCCCTGCCCGTCGTCCCCGACCTAATCAGCGTCGAGGTAGACGAGGCCAAACCGAAGCGCGATCGCCCCCTCAGCTTCGCCACCTACACCGAGCAACTCACCCACCTCCAAGGACAAATCCAAACCGCCCAACGCCGCCTCGAAGCCATGGAACCCGTCAACATGCTCGCCCTCGACGAACATGAACGCACCCAAACCCGCCTCACAGAACTCTCCGAAAAACTCACCACCCTCGCCGCCGAACGCACCGAACTCCTGTTGCGGATCGAAACCTTCACCACCCTCCGCCTCCGCGCCTTCCGGGAATCCTTCGACGCAGTCAATACCAACTTCCAAACCATCTTCGCCACCCTCTCCGAAGGCGACGGCCATCTAAAACTCGAAAATGACAGCGATCCCTTTGCCGGGGGACTCACCCTCGTCGCCCACCCCAAAGGCAAACCCGTTCAACGCCTCAGTTCCATGTCCGGGGGCGAAAAGTCCCTCACCGCCCTGAGTTTCATCTTTGCCCTACAACGCTATCGCCCCTCACCGTTCTATGCTTTCGATGAAGTGGATATGTTCCTAGACGGGGCAAATGTGGAGCGATTGGCTAAAATGATCAAAAAGCAGGCCGAAGAGGCTCAATTTATTGTCGTCAGTTTGCGCCGTCCGATGATTGAAGCCTCCCAACGCACCATTGGTGTGACCCAAGCCAGAGGCGCATACACTCAAGTTCTCGGCATTAAGTTGTGAAGATACTGGTACTATTTTGGGAATTGGGTACTATTTTGTGAATCACCATCGTGGGTATAAAAGTTAAAGGGTGTTTGTTCTGCGCACCTTTAAATTGAAGACTCAGCCCCCACCGCCCGTTTTCGCAACGTCCAAGGCTCGAACAATAAAACACAATGACCACAGATACTATTCGGATTCGCTCAGAAATTATCAATACCAAAGTCATCACCAACGATTCAGCCCGTCAGCTTGGCGTTGTGAAAAACCTTTTGGTAGACATCGATCGCCGTGAAGTGGTGGCATTGGGACTCCGGGATAATGTCTTAGCCATGACCGGGATGCCGAAATATATGTACCTCAACAGCATCGAAAAGGCGGGGGATGTCCTCTTGGTTCCCCACGAGGATGTGATTGACGATATTGATGCCGAAGCCTACAGCAATTTGGTCAATTGTGAGGTGATTACGGAAGTGGGCGAACTCCTGGGGCGCGTCCGGGATTTTCAGTTCAATATTGTCGATGGACAGTTGGTGTCGTTGATTATCGCCTCCATTGGTTTACCGCTGATTCCGGAGCAGGTGGTCAGTACCTATGAATTGCCCGTGGAGGAAATTGTCAGCACTGGGCCGAATCGGATCATTGTGTTTGAAGGGTCTGAAGAACGGCTGCGGCAGTTGAGTGTGGGCTGGCTCGAACGGGTGGGGATTGGCCGCGCTCCCTGGGAACGGGACGAGGAAGACCCCTACTACACCCCGACGGCTCGCCCGGAAAATCAACTGGGAACTGGGATTCCCGTGGATGCGCGGCCGGTGGCGAAGCCGTTGGAGCGACCCTACGAACCGGTGTGGGATGAGGATGAATATGAGGAGTCCCAACCGCGATCGCTCCCCAAACGCCAAGCCAGAGCGATCCGCTACGAAGACGACTACGCCGAAGAATCCAACTGGGACGAACCCCGCCGCCCACCCCAACGGGCCGCCATCGACCCGGAACCCACCTACAACAGCATCGATGAAGATGTGTGGGACGATGACCCGGAACCCTATACCCCGCCGCCGGTGAATATTCCTGAAAAACGCCGCGAACCCGAATACGAGGATTATTAATTTGCCCTCACCCCAAACCCCTCTCCCGCTGGGCGAGGGGCTTTTTTTTCGCACCTTAACCGCCGCTAACGGGGGGAATTAACACCACCTCATCCCCGTCGCGCAGCCGCGTTTCGGGGGGGACAAATTGATAATTCACCCCGAAGCGAGTCAGCGATCGCCACGGCTCAAGCTCAGGATGCTCCTGAATCACCTGCTCCAGAATAGTTAGAACAGGCGTATCACTGGGAACCGTGCGGCGAATTTCTGACTGTTGATAGGCTTCCTGATAAGCGGCAAACAGTTTAATCTTGACCTCAATCATAAAAATGGGAAAATGGAAAAATTATCGATTAATCATCAGCGGCCTGGCTCCGGAATGAAGCGCGACACAAATTCTATCCTATTGCCCGTTGTCCCGTCCTTGCGATCGCCGCTCAAAACACTGGATTCGGTCTTCATCCTGTATAATGCGGGTACTTAGCCGCGAATTCCCCAAAATTCGTCGTGACAGTATTTCGTTAAACAACGCATGGGCAAAACGCTGTCCATTGGGTCGAGCAATCTTCAGAGACCATCCTGAAATTCCCTGTTTTGTCCCGAAATTCCCTGCCTTTCCGCAGAGGAGCGCGTTACAATTCCCATCGTAGTTTTCAGACTAAACACCCAACTTGAGTCAGCCGATCGAAGTTCAAGAAATTGATACCCTCGCGCAAGAACTAGCCACGATTCAGCAAACCAGTTCTAAGCGAATCGCCCTCTTAGGGTCGCGTCATGTCCCGATCACGCATCAGAATCTCATTGAGGTCATGAGCTACGCTCTGGTCTTAAGTGGGAATCGCTTAATGACATCCGGAGCAACAGGCACTAACCTCGCGGCGATTCGAGGGGCGATGCGGGCTGATCCCAATCTTTTAACCGTGATTCTTCCCCAAAGTCTGTCGCGCCAACCGCGAGAGTCCCGCGATGCCCTCGAAAGCGTCGTGCATCTGGTGGAGCATTCCGACAATGATCAACTGTCCCTCGCGGAAGCTAGTTCGCTCTGTAACCGTGAGATTATTTCACGCTGTCAACAATTGATCTGCTTCGCCTTCCACGACAGTCACACCCTGTTGCAAACCTGTGCTGAAGCTGAAGAACAGCGTAAAGTCGTCACATTGTTTTATTTCGATTAATCCCATGGCGCTCCCTGTTGCTCCGCTGCTGTTATATTCCATCGTGGGGGCTGTGGTGCTGGTGTATGTTCCCTTTGGAGTCGTTGCCTACGGTCGCTTTAAAGTCGGGGTAGACTTGAGTGCACCCCGCAGCATGTTCGATCGCTTACCGGCCTATGCCCAGCGAGCGACTTGGGCCCATCAGAATTCCTTTGAAGCCTTGATGGTGTATGTCCCGGCGGCCTTTATGGCCTACGTTACCGGTGTGGATGGGGTGTGGGCGGGGTATGGGGCGATCGCCTTTCCCATTGCCCGATTTTTCTATATTCTGTTTTATATTTTGGATGTGCCGTTGGCGCGATCGCTCATGTTTGGCATCGGCTCAGCCTGTAGCATCACGCTCTTCATCCTGAGCTTAGTCACGTTGCGTTCTTTTGGTTGATTTTAGGGTAATTTATGGCTTCTACCTTTTCCTTTGATGTCGTCAGTGATTTTGACCGTCAAGAGATGGTAAACACAGTGGATCAAGTTCTGCGAGAATTGAAAAATCGCTACGACTTAAAAAACACCAACAGCACCGTTGAACTCGGCGACACCAGCATCACCATTACCACCAATAGCGAAATGACCTTGGACACGATCCAAGACATCTTGCGCCAAAAAGCCGCCAAGCGCAATCTCTCCCAAAAAATCTTTGACTACGGCACGGCTGAAGCCGCGAAAGGCAGCCGCATTCGTCAAGAAATCACCCTCAAAAAAGGCATTGAAAAAGAACTGGCCAAGACCATCACCAAAATGATCCGGGATTCCTTTAAAAAGGTGCAAGCCTCAATTCAAGGGGATTCGGTGCGGATTTCCGCCAAATCTAAAGATGATCTCCAAGCTGTGATGCAGTTCCTCAAGGAAGAAGACTTCCCCGTGGCACTCCAATTCAATAACTACCGCTAATCTGATTCACCTTTCGTTGTTTGCTGCGACTGCTTATCCATAACCCAAGTTGTGAGATCTAGCAGAAATGAGCCAGAAGCTCGCACTTTTTCGCAATTCGCCATATCAGCGGCCTTGCCGATTTGCTGACCCCAGGGGGAGGAGGGAACGTAAGGGGAAACTGAGGGGATCGGTGAGTTTTTGGGTGGTTTGGGTGAGGAGGAGGGTGAAGTATTGGCGCAGTCGTTTGGCTTGGATGGGGTTGAGGCAGTAGCCATTGCCATCGGGAGCGAGATCGAACAGGGGGGCAGCGGCGATCGCTTGATATTCGAGGCTGGCGTGACTGGTTTCGACAATCCAGGGGTCAGCGGGGGTGGGCATGAAACCGGGGGGAAATTGATTTTCTAGGAGGGCTTGTAGCCGTTGTTCCGGGTGGGCGGAGGAACTGCGATCGGCGGTGAGGTTAACGCCGCGCCGTTGGAGAGCTTGGCTGAGGGCTTTGAGGGTCATGGGTTGGCGGGGGTTGAGGCGGAGGAGTTCCGCGAGGAGAAACAGATCATCGTATTGGTGGCGAAAGCGATCGCACCAAACCGGATGACGCGCTAACTGGGCCGCACCGCTCGCCAGTTCCCCCGTCACAGCTTGGAGTTGAGCGTTGGGAAATTTCCAGGCTAATTGGGCTTGGAGTTCGGGCATACCGTAGTGACAGAGGGGGCCGTGCCAGAGGAGGCGGGTGATTTGTGTCGTTGTCACACCCGCTGTGCTGAGGACATCGTTGAGGGTGGTGTTGAGGGTATCAAACCAGGGGGTGAGGATTTTGGCCTGGAGATCGGCGCGGCTGACCGTCCAGGGTTGATCGCCGAGGTGGGTGGTGAAGGTGGGTTGATGGCAGAGGAGTTGCGCGACGCGGGTGGCTACGGTCATGACCATTGCACCCATGGCGTGGCGTTGGAGGGCGGCCGCAGCGCGATCGCGCCGTTGTCGGTCAGGATATCCCGGCCAGGGCATATCCCAGGTCATGGTGGCGAGAAAGTCATGGGCGGGGAGCCATTGGGGATAGAGAAGTTGGTAGAAAATATCAGCGTAAATGTCTTGGTAACCGTAGGGGCAGGTGTCTTGGATCAGGGGGCCTTGGGGGAGGGCGATCGCCACATCGGTGCTCGTGCCCTGGCTAGTGATGATCAGGGTGGGCGTGGCGGGGGGCAGTTCCGACCGCAGGGCCACCGCCGTCGGGGCTGAGGTGAAAAAGATTTGTTCAGGATGTTGCACCAACCCCGCCCCCACCACGGCCTCGCGCCAATTAAACCGAGCCGCATCCCCCCAGGCGAGGGGCTGGGTAATCACCACCCCGGCGAGGTTGTGCATCGCTTGTAAAAATTGGTTGGGGGGGAGTCCGGCGGCGGCAAGGGGCGATCGCACCGTCTGCGGCAGCAATTGCCGTAACACCTGCTGCAACGCCCGCTGCAACCAATGGAGCGGCATCTGTTTCCCCCCCGTCACATACACCTTCGGCAACCATTGCCGCTGTTTGCGGCTATAAAACGGCATCGCCCGTTGGAGATAGGTGTGAAACTGTTCCAGGTAGAGGTGTTGCGTTGGGGGAGTTGTCGCAGTTACCTCTCGCCCCACCCGCAAAATCAATTGCGCACCCTCTTCAGCCGTGGTCTTCGTGAAAAACTGCGCACACAACGGCAAATGGGTTTGAGTTTCGCCCTCCTCCTGCCACCGGAACGGATGGGAGGTCTGTCCCGGCTGCCACAATGCGGCAGTTAAGCCCTGCGCATCGATCGCAAGCCCCAAATACCAGGTTCCTATGCCCGCTAAGGGAGGGCGTTCACTGTTGTTCATCCCGACGATGTCTTGGAATTTGATGCAGGCTGGCCATTAGCCGGTTTCCACGGATCAACAAAATCATCCCCACTGTCTAACTCTAAGTCCTCCACCCAAATAATATCTTCTAAGGATTTGAGCACATCCTGTTGGGGAATGGTGGCGAGTTCGGCGGTGGAGTCGTCTAGACTCGTGACGGGTTGCCGGTTTGGTTCTAGCGCATCCTGGGTAGGGGGCGCAGGGCGGGCAATGGGTTGCAGCCGCACGACGGGAGATGTACCCGGTTCGGCATCGGGTGCAGTTGATGCGGTTGGCGGTTCTGTTGCTTCTGCTTCAGGATCGGGAGCATCTGTGACGGATTCCGCTTCATTAACGGGTGTAGAACTGGGTTCGGGTTCTGCTTCAGGATCAGGATATCCTGTGACGGATTCCGCTTCACTCACAGGATCGGCACTGGGTTCGGATTCTGCTTCAGAATTAGCACCACTGGCCGGTGATGCTGCTGGGGCGGGGGTCTCGCGCACCACAAACGGGTCGAGTTCGGGGGAATCGTCGATCATTAAATCCGTGAGAGAAGCGATCGCGTCAATCCCCAAATCATCCAAGATCGGGGCGGCGGCTTCTGGCTCGTCCGGTGCTTCAGGGGTAACGGGGATTTCTGCCGCTCCAGGGAGGGGGGCTGGGTCATCCACTGCCCCAACGGTTTCAGGCGGTTCCGGTGCTGGTATCGCCTCGGTTGGGGTGGAGGGCGGTTCCAGTGCTGGCGATGGCGGTTCTACGGTCACAGCCGCAGCGGTAGGCGTTACCGTCGTCGCCTCAGGCTGGTCACCCGCTTCAAACCGCATCAGATCATCGCTCAACTGCTGCAAGGTTTCCGGCGAAAGTGCCTCTTCAATATCCTTACGGTTTTGGGTGCTGATTTCGGCGGTTTCTAAGAGGGTTTCCCCTGGGGTGATGTGATGGCCGATTTCTGGTTCGTTCTCGTCGGGGGGGGTATGGGCAATCTGATCGGAGACTTGCGCGAGGAGGTCATTGAGGGAGGCGATCGTATCTTCGAGGGTGGGAATCGCAGCGGTTTCTGCTAAGGGGGCTTCGAGATGAAGGGGGTCAGTTTCAACGGGGGCGTAGTCTTCAAAAAGAATAGTTTCCACCGTAGCCGCGATCGCCTCTGGATCAACCGGCAGCCAGAGCGACGCTTCCGGGGTCTCTGTGGCCGGATCATGCAAGCCGCCAAACAGTTCCGCATCCGCCAGCGGCACAGGGAGCAGATCCGCATCCGGCTCGGTTGCCGAAGGGGTGATCAGTTCCTGTTCTGACACCGTCAGCACCACGGGCGGGGCCGTGGCGGCCGTGGGCGAGGTGGCGAACTGATCGGAGTTAAAGAGGTGCTCGTCCCAATCTTCCCAATCGGTATCCGGGGGCGTGGCTGCCTGGGGCGATCGCACCGGGGTCGGGTCAGTGGGGAGGGGAATCGCCTGCACATTGGGCGCGGGGGAGGGCAAGGCAGGATCAGAACAATCCTCAAACAACAGCGCGATCGCATTCCGTTCCGGCCCGTCCACCCCAGGGAACGGCGGGAGGGTTGCGCCATGGGTGAGTTGGAGCGGCGGTTGACCGGGGGCGGGAGTGGGAGCCGGGTCAAGTTGGAGGGGCTGGGGCAAACTGTAGGTCAGTTCTGGGTTGTGGTGTTGGTGGAACAGGGCTTCACTATATTGCCCCAGGGCGTGGATGTTTTCGATGCCTTGGAGAAGCGATTTTTGATAGCCTTTAAGATCTTGTTCCAGGCTGCTAAACACCTGTTGAAAGGTGCTGTCCAGGCTGCGGAACAGTTGATCCGATTGACCCTGGAGCGATCGCAACTGCTCCAACCATTCCAACTGCTGCATCGGAGCCGCCGCCTCCCCTGACCCCGGCAACGCCTGAACAACCTGACCCTGCCACCGATCCAACGCCTGGGCCAACTCCTGGCGCAGCCCATCACTACAACGGTTCAGGAGCGCATTGAGAAAATCCGTGGTGAGTTGGCGTTGGTGAGTCTCCAGGTGGCGAATCTCTTGCACCAAGGATTCCCGCTGCTGGCGCAAGGTTTCCAATTCCAATTGCAGCGGTTGGAACCATTGCGATCGCTGAATATTCATCTGAGCGATCACCGATTGAGCGATCGCATCCGCCGTCGTCTGATCCTGCGGCGGGAGCGGCGGATTTGCCAACGGTGTCACCTCCACCGTTCGCCCCCAATCCCCCAAAATCCAGCGAATTTTTTCCAAAAGATCCCGCTGGGTCACGGCTGCCGCCCCTGCCCCCGTCGATGCCGCCTCCGTTACAGTCAGCACATCGTCAATCTCAGCAATCAGAGCTTGGATTTCGCGTTGGGAAATGGTCACGGTCAGCCCCTCAATTCCGTCAGTGCAACGGGTCGCCTTCCATGCTACCCTTTCCTCATACTAATACAGCTACATTGCCACAAAAATAGCCAGAATCATCCCCGTTTCCCACACAAGACACTGAACTTGTGTGGTCTTTGGCTAGAATCGAGTATCATTGCCCTGCCGAACCGACATTTAGACCTTCCCCTTGCCTCATGGATGATCGATTCAATCCCCGCGAACAAGATGCCGACATTACAACGCTGATCAAAACAGTGCCGTTTTTTGCGGGTCTCCCAGAGGATGCCTTAAGTAAAGCCACCTGTCATGTAGTCACACGCACTCACCCCTCCAACCAAGTCATCCTGCTCGAAAATGACTGGGGCGGTTCGGTCTATTTCATCGTTGATGGCTGGGTCAAAATCAGAACCTACAACCTCGACGGCAAAGAAGTCACCCTCAACATCATCGGCAAAGGAGAACTCTTCGGAGAAATGGCCGCCCTCGAAGAAGTACCCCGTTCCACCGATGTGATCACCCTCACCTCCACCACGATCAGCAGCGTTCCCGCTCAAGATTTTGTTGACCTCATCCAATCAGAACCCATGGCCGGGGTAAGACTCGCCCAATTAATGGCCACCCGCCTCCGCCAAGTCAACCGCCGCCTCCGTCTCCGGGAAGCGGATAGTGTGTCACGGGTGGCGGACACGATCCTGTTTTTAGCCGAAGGTCAAGGCCAAGAGAATAAAGAAGGCCTCGCGATTCCCAACCTACCCCACCGTGAACTGAGCAGCCTCAGCGGTTTAGCGCGGGAAACCGTCACCCGTGTATTAACAAAACTAGAGAAGAAAAACCTAATCCGCCGGGAACATGATTTGCTAATTATCCCTAACCTGTCGGCATTAGAACGGACGATCAATTAGCTCGTGCTGAGCAGTACATCGCGCTGCTGAGGGAACGTTTTGAGATTGGCTATCCTAGGGGATATATTTCACGCCCTGAGGATTTGTCCATGAGTTTGACGGGATTGGCTCTGACCACGTTGGCAAAGGAAACGCTTTTGCCCATTGCGCAAGCTGTTTTAGAAGAGGTTGCAAAAAGCGAATTAGGGCAAGCGGCGACGGGTCGCTTAGAGCAGGTTAAACGTTCAGTTTCAGATCAAGTTGATTCGCTATCGCTGCACCTGACGCGGGCAATTGAGCAATACACCGCAAAATATGAAAAACGGCATTGTCTGCTCAAGGTTTTGGGTATGCGCGAGCCGATGCGCTTGGATGATGTGTATACCAATGTACGGTTTTTGAATGAGTCTACAATCCGGACTTTTGCTTCAACGGATGCGCTGGAATCGGCATTTCGGGCAAGGGGATCGCGACGGTTTCAGAATGAAGATTGTGAAACGAGGGTAGGGGTTGAGGTTGCCAGTGAAACGCAATATTTGATGGTGTTGGGGCAACCCGGAGCCGGGAAATCGACGTTTCTACGACGGATGGGGTTAGAAGCGTTTAAGGGTCAGAAAGGAGAACTCAAGCAGGCGTGTATTCCGGTCTTTTTGGAATTGAAACGCTTTGACAGTGCAGAGATTGATATTCAGGAGCAGATCACGGCGGAGTTTGATACCTGTGGTTTTCCGAAGTCTGAGCAATTTGTCACGAAAGCTCTGGAGCAGGGAAAATTATTAATTCTGTTTGATGGGTTGGATGAAGTGCCGGGGCAATATGTCAACGGAATCATTGATAAAATTCAAGATTTTGTAGACCGCCACGATCAAAATCGCTTCATTGCCAGTTGTCGAACGGCGGCCTATCGTTCTGGGTTCCGGCGGTTTAAAGATGTCATCATGGCAGATTTTGACGATGCGCAGATTAAAAAATTTATCCAGAACTGGTTTCGAGGCGAAGTCGATCAAACTGCAAACACTGCGGAATACTGTTGGGAGCTATTGCGAAGCAAAGGTCAAGAAGGAGCACAAGAACTTGCTCAAACTCCACTGCTCTTAACATTTTTGTGTTTGGTGTATGACCGCTCTCAAAGTTTTTCGAGTAATCGTAGTGCATTGTATGGCAAAGCTATGCGAATTTTGCTGGAAGAATGGGCAGCAGAAAAACGAATTAATCATGGATCAATTTATGACGGACTACATACAGATCTAGAAGAATTATTATTGTCGGAAATTGCCTACAAAAATTTTATTGAAGATCGTCTTTTTTTTGAAAAAGATGACTTGGTAAATCAAATTCGTGTATTTCTGGCAGGCAATTTAAATGCATCAAGGCATCTCAATGGAGAGCAGATTTTAGATGCCATCTCTATTCAGCAAGGAATTCTTGTTGAACGAGCAGAGAATATTTATTCATTTTCACACTTAACTTTACAAGAATATCTGACGGCTCAATATGTTGTAGATGATAGTTGTATCAATTTAACTGTCGAGCAATATTTGCTTGATAAAAAATGGAGAGAGGTATTTCTTCTGATTGCCAGCTCGATGGGAGGAAAGGGTGCAGATCGATTTTTAAGAAAAATCATTGAGACAATTGAAAAGCTTTTAGAAAAAACCATCTATCATGAGCGGCTAATTCCAATTTTGTTGTGGTCAGATACAGAAACTCAAATTACAGAAGGAACATTATCATTATTTGAACGACGCTCTATTGCTAACGCCTACGTCTATACTTACACTTATGCAAATGCTATTATCGAAACTGAATTTATTGCCGAGCCTGACAATATAACTGAGACTGAATTCTATTCTGAAATTATCAGAAAATTTATTCAGTATTATCAAGATCTAATAGAAAAAGAGCCTGTTTTTATGAGCCTCGATATTTTCACTTTGCTCGAAAAATTAAATATTTTAAAACAAAGGGTTTCTAATAAGGAATTCATAGATTCAAAACCCTCACAATCTCTTGCTCGTACACTTATTCAAACAATCTTGAATGCTCACCATCTTCCCAGAGAATTCATTGAACTAACTAAAGAAGAGGTGAAGATAATCATTGATTATTACTACGCAACCTATCTGCTGATTCAATGCAAAGAAACGGCTGTGCGGGTCTCCCCGGCAGCCTGGGCAGCCATTGAAGAGCGGATGTTGCGGGTTCCGGCGGCGCTTCGTCCTGATGCAGATTGAGCATCATACTAGTGCAGCGTCAATGCCAAGAATTAGGATGTTTGTAGGGTGCTGTTAGCGAAGCGTAACGCACCGTCACGTTGAGTGTTGGACATTCAAGACAATCCGAATATTAAGTCTTGACGCTGCACTAGTGTCACGGCACACTTGAATCGGTGGGTTACGGCGGATTGCTGAATTGCAGTGATAGCGGGAGTTTAATCCGCCTAACCCACCCTACGATCAAGCCACAATAAAGGCTATTTTAGCTATGTTATGTGTAGTGGGGGTTGCGGTGGCTTAGATTGCATCTTTGATGATTATGTGATGATAGCCCTCAGGAGAGGGCTTTTAACGCACCATTGCGGGAATAGCAATCCTATTTGATTCATGAACAGGCAAGGGGCTTAAGCCCCTTGTTGATGAGGAGATGAGATCTCCGATTGATTTAGGATCGCTATAGATAAGGGGTTTAGTCTTCGCCGTAGGCAGATTCGACTACTTTGCCGCGAAAGACGATGTATTGATAGGTGTTGTAGAACAACATTACCGGGATGAGGAAGCCGATGAAAATAATCATAAATACGAGGGCGCTGGGTGCGGCGGCGGCTTGATAGATGGTGATTTGGTTGGGGATGATGTAGGGGAAAATAATCAGCCCTAGACCGATGAAGGTGAGCAAAAAGATTAACACCGTCCAGATGAAGGGGGTGCGATCGTTTTTGGCGCTCAGCCCTTTTAAGAGTTGCCACACTAAGATAATTCCTACTAATGGAATGGCGGCGAAAATGTAGCTTAAGGGAGGGGAGAAGAGGCGATCGCGGATGGTGTCGTAGACGATCGGGGTGGCGATGGTGATCGTTAATGCCCCGATTAAGGTGGTGTAGGTGGCGAGTTTGGCGGTGCGGAAGTGGGTTTTTTGGAGTTCGCCTTCGGTTTTGAGGATGAGATAGGTTGAGCCAATCAGGACATAGCCTTGAATCAGGGTGAGGGCGACGAGGAGCGATCGCCAATCCAACCAGCCCCACATCGAGCCGACAAAATGCCCCGCCGCATCCACCGGAATCCCTTCAATCACGGCACCGAGGGCGAAACCTTGGCCCAAAGCGGCGAGAAAACTCCCGATCCCAAAGGCTAAATTCCAAAACACTTTCCGGCTCGAATGCTCCCGAAATTCAAAGGCCACCGCTCGAAAAATCAACCCAAAAATCATGATGAAAATGGGGATATAGAGGGCATTTAAAATCGTGCCGTAGGCGAGGGGAAACGCGCCAAACAGGGCCCCGCCCATTAAGACGAGCCAAGTTTCGTTGGCATCCCAGACATTGCCTAAGCTGGTCATTAAAATGCCCCGCCGTTCTTCGTCGGAACTGGTGAGGGAGAGAATGCCCACGCCGAGATCAAAGCCGTCGAGCATGATGTAGAGGAAGAGAAAGAGGGCCAGAATGACAAACCAAACTTGGGGTAAAAAATGTAAAAGGGCATCCATTGGGTCTTGCAGTTCCAGTATGGGGATAAGTCCTGCTCCTAGGAGGAGGAGCAGGTGAAATCAATGGGTTGATCCGGTGCGATCGCTTAGCGTCGCAGTTCCACCGCCCGCTGATCGGGGATGAATTCCGTGGGGGTGGGATCAACGGCGGGATGGGTGTCGAAATCGGGGGCGGGTAGGGTGAGGTTGGGCCCGGTGCGAATGATTCGCCGCCCGAAGTAGAGGGTCGCCAACAGTAGCAGGGTATAGACAACGCTAAAGGCGATCAGGGAGCCTAGGACGGTGCTGGGGGGGAGGTTGGTGGCCGCGTCGGCGGTGCGAATTTCGCCGTACATTGTCCAGGGTTGCCGCCCGACACAGCGCACGATCCAACCGGTTTCGACCGCAAGATAGCCCAGGGGGGCGGAAAAAAGCCAGGCCCGGAGCAGCCATTTTTGGGCGGTAATGGTGCCGGGGCTGAGTTTACCCCGCAGCCATTGCACCACACTGATGAGCATCAAACCCGCCAGGAAAAAGCCGATGCCGCTCATGATTCGGAAGGAGTAGAAGATGAGGCTGATCATTTTGGGGCGATCGCCAGCATCCCACTCGTTTAAGCCTTGGATCGTGTGGCTGAGTTCGGGTTTGAATTCGAGAATATAGCCGAGGCCTTGGGGAATGTTGAGTTCCCAGCGGTTGCGGCCGTGGTCAGGGTCGGGGATGGCGAGGACGCTCCAGGGGGCGGTGTCCCCGGCGGGGGTGGTGTCCCATTTCGCTTCGATCGCGGCCAGTTTGGTGGGTTGGCGTTCGGCTACTTGTTCGGCGCTGAGGTGGCCAACGTAGATTTGCAGGGGGGTGACGGCGATCGCGATCGTAAGGACGATTTTTAACGAGAGGCTAAAAAAAGCGGTGTGGCGATCGCGCAGCATATACCAAGCACTAATCCCGCCAATCACAAACAGCGACGTTTCCAGGGTCGCTAAAAACATATGGGCCACCGATCGCACCATAAACGGATTGAGAATGGCCTGAAAATAGTCACTGACGATAAACTTACCCGCCACCATTTCGCCCCCGGCCGGGGATTGCAGCCATGAATTGGCCACCAAAATCCAAAAGGTGGAAAGGTTCGCCCCAAACGCCACCATAATCGTGGCGAAATAGTGAATCACCGGATGGACACGCCCCCAGCCAAAGAGCATGATCCCCAAAAACCCGGCTTCGAGCATGAACGCCATCGCCCCTTCAAAGCCGAGAATACTGCCGAAAAAGTCCCCCACCGCTTCAGAAAAGGGAGCCCAGTTCGTACCAAATTGAAATTCCATCGGCAGCCCGGAGGCTACGCCAATACCAAAGTTGAGGACGTAGAGTTTTGACCAGAAACGGGCGTGATGGTAGTAGTCCAGCTTGCGGGTGCGCAGCCATAACCCTTCAATCACCACCAGATAAACGCCCATGCCCGTGGTGAGTACGGGCCAGAGCATATGAAAGATCGCCGTGAGCGCAAATTGGCTACGGGATAATGCAACGGTATTGTGAAAAAAGTCCATAGTAGTTGGGAGCAGGATGACAGAGTCTGCCGAAGCATTGGGATACGGGCCGGATGTGAACGGCAACCCGACTGGACTCTGTGGAAACATTCGGATCGGCATTCGTATCCAGCTAAACCCCAAGGGGGTAAGTATCTATGCCTACGGTAGCGCGGTGAAACGTGCGATCGCAGGGTCAGCTCTAAAAATTTTAAGATTTGCGTCCCACAGCACAATGCTGGTTTTGGCGATAGAGAGCCGGGATCGTGCGATCGCAATCTTGATGTTTAACGACTGAATCCGACGGCGTGGTTCACTAACTCACTTTACAACCAATTAGTTATATGATAGGTTAAGAAACATAAAGCACTATACCGATTCCACGGGTAAGAGCATCGTCTTGACTCTTCACCCCGCAAACAAGGATAGGTTTACCCTTGTTTGTCGGTTTTCTTCCCCAGCCGTGCAATTCAGGAGATACCCTCTGAATCGATCGGCTCACCGTTACTCGCGGAGAATTTGAATGATGAATGCTAATGTTGGTTCTCTGGATCGCTTGATCCGCTTCATGATTGCGGCAACGCTATTGTCCTTGGGCTTAATGATCTATAGCGGCTCATGGGTCGGTACTCTGTTGCTGCTTGGCAGTGCAGTGATGCTGGCTACTGCCCTGTTTGGCTTCTGTGGTCTCTATCGTCTGTTGGGCATCAATACCCAAAAATCTCACGAATAAGCCTCACCGTCTGACAAATCGACAGGCGGTTCTCAACGACCTAGATACGCGGTGCATTCATCTTTACTCTTCTGATGCACCGCCCTTGAACAACCGCTGATGATGCGATCGCACCTCATGCGGCGATCGCCGCTCCCATTTTTAATTCGCTTCACACTCAGGATTTTTAACCATGGACAATATTAATGCATTACCGGGCGACAGCCCGTCTGTTTCGCGACGACAACTGCTCAACTTTTTGACTGGTTCCGTGATTGCCGTCACCGCTGGCGCATCCCTCTATCCTGTAGCTCGCTTTTTTGTGCCCCCGTCGGAAACGGGTGACGGGGGGGCGATGTTAGCGAAAGATGTGCTGGGGCAACCGATTCCGGCCTCGCAAATTTTGGCCGAGGCTCCCGGTTCCCGCGCCTTGGTGGCGGGCTTGGCCGGCGAACCGACCTATTTAATTGTGAATGAGGATCACAGTCTTGACCGGATGGGAATTGTGGACAATTGTACCCATCTCGGTTGTACGTTCCCCTGGAATGGACGGGATCAAGAGTTTCAATGTCCCTGCCATGGGTCACGCTATGCCCCGGATGGTTCTGTGGTGCGCGGCCCGGCTCCCTTGCCTCTGAAGTTGGTGCAGGTGGCGGTACGGGATGATCAGATTTGGATTTCACCTTGGACGGAACTTGACCCGCGCACGGGTGAGGCTCCCTGGTGGGTTTAGTTTGTTCGATGCGGCAGAGCCGCTGGAGCTTCGTGCCATGGCAGAGCTATGGCACGAGTTTTGTGATTTGCAGCAAGGGGCTTCAGCCCCTTGCCTTGTTCTCTAGACTAACGTTGAACAGATTAGAGGTTTTCATGATGACTGTGACCGAAACAATGCCCAACGAAGCGATCGCATCCTTGACCCCCCGTGAATTGAGCGAGTGCGATCCGGCTCCGCTGTTGGTGGATGTGCGCAGTGCCGTGGAATTTCGCTCCGGCCATGCACCAGGGGCGCGGAATTTGAGCCTCCTTCGGATTGTGATGGGGGTAGGGTTTGGGTGGCGGTGGCTGTTGCCGGATTGGTTTAAGGTGCAGAAACGAGAGGAGGCGATCGCCCTCATTTGCCTCACCGCCCACCGTAGTCCGATCGCGGCTCAACAGTTACAGCGGGCTGGGTTTCAACAGGTGATCAACATTGCCGGGGGGATGATGTCCTGGCAAAAAGCAGGGTTGCCAACGGTGAAGGGGGCGGCAAATCCTTAATCTTATGAAGCGTTGGCCGCAAGGAGGCATCCAGTGGTCTAGGGTGAAAACGGGCGGGTCATGCACTGTAATTTTCCAGGAGACATTCAACCCTGATGCCGAATCAATCCCAATCTATCCCCACCACAAGCGATCCACCCACCACCCTAAACAGTGGTGTTGAACCGGTGCGATCGCATCCCCTCCAGCCCGACGGGGCCACCTCTCCCCCCGATGCGGCTACGGTGGCAGAACATCTGGATTGGCTCAGTTTTCACCGCCTTTGGGGGCAATTGAGCGAGGCGACCTTGGGCGCGATCGCCCAGCGCTGCGTCACGGTGATCGCAGAACCCCATCAGCCCATTTACCATGTCCACCAAACCCCGGTTGGGTTATACCTCCTCAAATGGGGATCGGTGGAACTCTATCAACCGATGCCGACGGGGCGATCGCCGATTCGGTATCATGGGGCGGGGGATTTGTTTGGGTACGTGCCGCTGTTGAGTGAGGGGGATGATCGGTATGCCACGAGTGCGATCGCCCTCAGTAAAAGCGAACTCTGGTTCATCCCCCGCGCCGACTTTGCCCACCTCTGCGCCCAATGTCCCGACCTGCAACGGCTGCTCAATACGATCCTGGCGCGAGATTTGGCGGAACTGGCCCACCATGCCGCTCAAGATCAAGCCCGATTCGCCGCCCTCCAACCCTACCTTCACCCCATCCCCCACGATCAGCCCCTCCTCGGCACCAGCAAGGCCACCCAAAAACTCCGCGAGCAATGTGCCGCCGCAGCCCAAGACCTCAAGCCCGTGATCTTTCAGGGCGCACCGGGAACCGGCAAAACCTTTTTAGCGGGGCGGATTCATGCCCAATCGGGGTTAGGGAGTCGGCCCTTTGCCGAAGTCGATTGTGTGGATCTGCCGGTGCGATCGGGGGGGGATCGGGATACCGATGGGCTGTTTGGGCGGGGGACTGCCGAGGCGGGGGTGTTGACGCTGCTCGAACGGGGGACGCTGCTGATTAGTAATGCCCAGTTATTGAGTCGGGGCGATCGCGATCAACTTCAACAGTATTTCAACAGCGGTTCTGTCCTCCCCAACCCCGACCCCCAAGCCAAGACCCCGCCCGCCCCGATCCAAACCTGGGTACGGGTGATCCTCTCTAGTCCCGTCGCCCTCGATTTTCCCCGCTTCACCGGCCACCGAATCAAACTCTTCACCCTCCCCCAACGCAAAGCCGATATTCCCGTGTTGGCCGAGCATTTCCTCGCCAAATTCTGCCAAGCCCAAAACCGTCCCCGCCTCACCCTCAACCAGGCCGATCTACGTCGTTTAATCAGTTACCACTATCCGGGCAATGTGGCGGAACTGGCGGCCATTTTGCAGCGGGCGATCGCCATGACCCCCCCGGAACAAACCCTCATCCCCGAAGAGGTGCTCTGGTCGGTGCAGTCCGATCGCAATCGCTTCCGGATTGACCTGCTCAATCAATACCCCTGGCTGCGGCGGTTTCTCCTCAGTCGGTGGTATCCCGGCGCGATCTGGGCGGTGATGATGGCGGTGTTTGTGCCGGTCACGGTGGCGGGCTTGATTGGCCCCCAAGGGCGCGGCGATAGCATCACCCTAAATCTGTTTTGGGCCTGGTGGTGGCCGGGGTATTTATTTTTCTTTGCGATCGTTGGGCGGCTTTGGTGTGCGGTCTGTCCGTTTATGATTGTCGGGGAATGGGTGCGGCGCTTCTCCCTGTGGTTATTCCCTCGGCAGCAACTCACCTGGCCGACGAAATGGCTCAACCGCTGGGGGGCGTGGTTCCTGTGGCTGGGGTTCGTGGCGATTTATCTCTGGGAAAAACTCTGGGATTTGCCCCACCAGGCTGCGTTGTCGGCGTGGCTGTTGATCATCATTACGGCGGGGGCGGTGATCTGTAGCGTGATCTATGAGCGGCGCTTGTGGTGTCGCTATCTTTGCCCGATTGGGGGAATGAATGGGATGTTTGCGAAGTTGGCGATTACGGAATTGCGATCGTCGCAGCCGGTGTGCGGCAGTGAGTGCGACACCTTTGGCTGTTATAAGGGCGGCGATGTGACCCCGGTGGACTTCGCCGATGCCCTGCCGACGGAAGGCCAGGCGACGGGGGGCTGTCCGCTCTATTCCCATCCGGCCCAGTTGCAGGATAATCGCGATTGTGTGCTTTGTATGACCTGTTTAAAAGCCTGTCCCCATCGGTCAGTGCAGTTAAATGTGCGGTTTCCGGCGACGGATTTGTTAGAGTCCCATCGGGGCTTTTGGGCAGAGGGGGCGCTGTTGTTGCTGTTGTTGGGCGGGGTGGGAATGCACCATAGCGATCGCATCCTCACCACCCTCGGTTTTCCCGGTCTGCATCTTTCCTCAGAACATCTGGCCCTATCGTTACCGATCACCCTGGCTATTCTTGCGATCCCCACGGTGGCGATCGCCCTCACCCATGCGATCGCCCGTCGCCTCGACCCCGTCCTCCCCAACACCCAAACCATCCTCTACGCCTACTTACCCCTCACCCTCGCGGCCAATCTCGCCCACTACATCCCCGCTGGCCTGATGGAAGCGGGCCAGATTTTGCCCGTCTTGGCCCGCACCTTGGGCTACAGTGGCGCGGGTTGGCCGAGCGTGACCTGGAGCAGTGATGTGGCGGCTTTCCTCCAGGGGGTGACGCTGATCTTAGGGGTCGTGTTTAGCCTTTATCCGCTCTATCGGATCAGTGGGCGATCGCACCTCAGCACCCTGCCCCATATCCTGCTGATCGTTAGTTTTACCGCTGCATATTTTTGGCTCCTGATTGTTTAAGCCGTCCTGATCCTCGTTTGGAGTTGCTCCGATGCCCATTCACCCCAACATCACCACCACGATCCGCAATACGCCCTTAGTCCGTCTCCAACGGCTGCCCCACGCCTGCGGCTGTCACGCCGATGTGATCCTTAAGCTCGAAGGCATGAACCCGGCCAAATCCGTTAAAGACCGGATCGCGGTGAGTATGATCCAGGCGGCGGAAACAGCGGGACTGATTCAACCGGGTCAATCGACGATCATCGAGGCCACCTCTGGGAATACGGGGATTGGCTTGGCCATGGTCTGCGCCGCGAAAGGCTATCGCCTGATCTTGACAATGCCGGAAAACATGAGCCACGAACGACAGCAAATCGTGCGGGCCTACGGGGCAGAGGTGCAACTCACCCCGGCTCAGGCGGATATGGAAGGCGCGATCGCCCACGCCAACGAACTCCTCGCCACGATCCCCCACAGCTTTTCCCCCCAACAATTCAGCAACCCCGCCAATCCCCAAATCCACTACACCACCACCGGCCCCGAAATTTGGCGCGACACCGAGGGCCAGATTGATATCCTCGTCGTGGGTGTGGGAACCGGGGGCACACTGACCGGGGCGGGTCGGTATCTCAAACGCCAGAATCCTCACTTGACCATCATCGCCGTGGAACCCGCTAACAGTGCCGTCCTCAGCCACAAACCCGCCGGACTGCACAACCTCCAAGGCATCGGCGCGGGCTTTATCCCCGACGTGCTCCGCACGGATTTGATTGATCAGGTTGTGACGGTGACTGAGGCGGAAGCCTATGACTGGGGGCGACGCTTGGCCCGTGAGGAGGGGATTATGAGCGGCATTTCCACGGGAGCAGCGGTGGCGGCGGGGTTGCAGTGGGGTCAACGCCCCGAAACCCAGGGCCAACGGATGGTGATTATTCAACCCAGTGCCGGGGAACGCTACCTCAGCACGCCATTGTGGGCAAATTTGGAAGCATAAACGGGTTCGCCATGGATATTACGGTGCTTATGCGATCGCAGCACCGCCTACCGGATTAAATCCGAAAGAGGCCTTCGGGGTTGACGGAGAGGAGCGATCGCTGTTGTCCCCCCTCGCGCCGCAACACTAACGGAAGGTTGAGACGGGGGGCGATCCTGAGTATCCCTCTTCACTACAATGGAAATATTGCGTTTCCTCGTCACCATGCGCCACTGTCTGAATCCCGCCTGTTGTCAGCCGAACCCCGACGGTTCCCAGTTTTGCCAGAAATGCGGAAATCCGTTGCTATTGCGGGGGCGGTATTGGGCCAAGGAGGTGATTGGTAAAGGGGGGTTTGGGCGGACGTTTTTGGCAGTGGATGAGGATAAGCCCTCGAAACCCTTTTGTGTGATTAAGCAATTTTTACCCGAAGATCCTAAGTCCCTGACCAAGGGGATGGAACTGTTTGAGCAAGAGGCGCAGCAATTGGAAATTCTGGGTAAGCATCCCCAAATTCCGGAGTTATTTGCGTATTTCATTGAAAATAATCAGTCCTATTTGATTCAGGAGTTTATCAATGGGATCACGCTCACGAAAGAACTGGCAGATGATGGGGTATTTTCAGAGCAACAGATTCGGGCGTTATTGGCAGACTTGCTGAATATTCTGGAATTTGTTCATGGTAAAAATGTGATTCACCGGGATATCAAACCGGATAATATTATTCGTCGTCAGGCTGATCAAAAATTAGTCTTGGTGGATTTTGGGGCGGCGAAGGTATTGCAGCAGGTACAGCGCACCGTGACAGGGACACAAATCGGTTCGGCGGAATATTGCGCCCCAGAGCAAGGGATGGGAAAAGCGCGATTTAATAGTGATCTCTACAGTTTAGGGGTGACTTGTTTACATTTATTAACGCAGGTGAGTCCGTTTGATTTATATGCCGTCCATGATGGGGAATGGGTTTGGCGAGATTATTTGAATGGCAATCGGGTTAGTGATGATTTGGGCAAAATTTTAGATCGACTGGTTGAGACCGCTTCAAAAAAGCGTTATCAATCGACAGCGGAGGTTTTAGCAGATCTTCAGCCTAAACCGTCCTCTTCTACACAACCATCATCTACCCCTGGACTATTCTCTTTGACACAATCCTTGTTTACTGCTCAATCTCCCGTATTTCAACCTTCTAAACAAGTACCTTCTATCTCTTACTCTCCTGCACCTATCTCAACAAAAAATATTCAAATCTACCAGTACGAGATCATCACGGTGAATGAGCAGGGGGGAATTGCCCAACGGCAAAAGGGACAAAATCAGGGTTATGTGGAAAATACCAAGGGGTTAAACCTAGAAATGGTGGTGATTCCGGCGGGGGAATTTATAATGGGCGCACCGCAAAATGAAGCAGAGCGATTAGATACGGAAGGCCCCCAACATCGGGTGATTGTGCCGGAATTTGCCATGGGTCGCACCGCGATTACCCAGGCACAATGGCAAATTGTCGCCCAACTGCCCCAAGTGGTGCGCTCGCTAACCCCTGATCCCGCTAAGTTCAAAGGCATAAACAATCCTGTGGAAACGGTAAGTTGGGAAGACGGTATCGAGTTCTGTCTAAGGTTAAGCCAAGCCAGTGGCAAGCTCTACCGTCTCCCCAGTGAGGCGGAATGGGAATATGCCTGTCGAGCGGGAACAACGACCCCGTTTCACTTCGGCCCCACCCTCTCCCCCCAAGTCGCCAACTATGACGGCAACTACACCTATGGCCAGGGGAAGAAAGGGGAATATCGCAGGAAAACGATTCCGGTGGGGAGTTTAAACGCCCCCAATGCTTGGGGACTCCATGATATGCACGGGAATGTGTACGAGTGGTGTTTAGATGATTGGCACGGAAGTTATCAGGATGCGCCAACAGATGGAAGGGCATGGATAGACAATGATAATCATTCTCAAAATGATAGAGAGTGGTTAAAAGGGTTATTGAACAATAAATCAACATCAAACAAGCTGCTGCGTGGTGGTTGCTGGTACGACTCCCCGAAGAGCTGCCGTTCTGCCAATCGCGTCAGCAACGCCCGCGACAGCAAGTACGACTGCATCGGTTTTCGTGTTGTCGCCCCCAGAACTCTTTGACCCTCTACCCTTTTTCCCTCTTTCCCTCTTCCTGGCGCGAAGCGCCTTTTTTTATTTTTGAGGATTCAGAAACCGGGTTTTTCTCAAAATGTCCGCCAAAAACAAGAGGCAATCAACAACCCGGTTTTTGGTGGGCTGGGGAAAATCGGGTTATACTATCGCTGAATTGATGAGTCGCGATCGCCACTCTGCCACCCGGTAAAATCTTCCCTATGTTAATCACCAAACCTCGGTTTAATACCTTTGAAGAATACCTAGAATATGAGGATGATTCTGAGCAACTTTATGAACTGTTCAATGGAGAACTGATTGCAATGCCGCCAGAATCTGGCTTCAATGTCCAAATTGCAACCCGCCTCCTCTTTATCTTCGCCTCCCTTCTGGGTACAGATCGCGTCCGAGGCCAGGGACTTGAATTAGAAGTACGTGGCGAACCAAGAAACCGCTATCCTGATTTGACCATTATTCGCGAAGAACATATTCAACAACTCACCCGCCGCAATACCCTCCGCCTCGATATGCTCCCCCCTGTTTTGGTCGTTGAAGTTGTTAGCCCCGGAGACATTCAACGCCATCGCGATTATATTGCCAAAAGACAACAATATCAGGATTGTGGCATTCCTGAATATTGGATTGTTGATCCTCAAACCCAAAGGATTTTGATTCTAGAATTGCAGAATAGTTTCTATCAAGAAGTCGGCACATTTAGCCAAAATGACCGCCTCCCATCTCCCAACTTTCCAGAATTCAATTTAACCGCTGCTGAAGTTTTGGGGCATCCGTTCCCATAATCGCCAACAACGCTCACACCACGCCGGGAGAAGAAACCGGGTTTCTGTGAGGTTGCAGCGGGAAAACGAGGTAATGCCAGAAACCGGGTTTCTGGCTTCTTTAATATTTCCAAGTCTACGGCGCTTAACCCCCTCAATTCCTCGCGATACCATAGGGGAGAGAGCAAAACTGGTGAGGTATGGAGGTTGATGATGGTTGCACAGATTCAAGCGTCTCGGATGACGGTGGCGGAATATCTCGCGTGGGAGGCCGAGCAACCGATTAAGCATGAGTATATGGATGGGGAAGTTTACGCCATGGCCGGATCAACGTTGCCCCATAATGACATTGCATTAAATGTGTATAGTGTCTTACGATCGCATCTGCGGGGCAAGGGTTGCCGCGTGAATGTGTCCGACGTGAAGGTACGCCTGTCTGAACAGGGGCCGTATTTTTATCCGGATGTGGTGGTGAGTTGTGATCAGCGCGATCGCACCGCAATCGACGCAATTCTTTACCCTCAATTAATTATCGAAGTGCTCTCCCCCAGTACCGGAACCTTCGACTATGGGCGCAAATTTCAGTATTATCGCCAGATTCCCACCCTTGAAGAATATGTCTTAATGGATGCCACCCAAATTAGATGCGATCGCTACACCAAAAACACGGCGAACAAGTGGGAGTTAACCTCATATCCTGACGATGGGGAAGATGTCGAACATTGCCAAGTCGAATTCAGTAGCCTAGGGTTTTCCTGTGCGTTGGGGTTGATTTATGAAGAAGTGGAATTGAGCGGCGTGAGTTCCGCTGGATGAGGACACTAAATCCGAAAGAGGCCTTCGGGGTTGACGGAGAGGAGCGATCGCTGTTGTACTCCTTCGCGGTGCAGTACCCCATTGGCGGCTAAGAGGCCACTGGTGATCGCCCGTTCCATCAGGCCGCAGGGGAACGGCATTTTGACCCAATCCCCGGCGAGCATTAGGTTTTGGATCGGGGTTTCGGTGCTGGGGCGGGAGTCGTAGCTGTTGGGGGGATAGCCGGAAAAGTTCTTTTGGTTGACGAGTTCGCGGTGTAACACCGTTGCGCCTTGGAGGGCGGGGACGATTTCATACAGTTCGCGCTCGAAGGTGTCGAGGAGGTCTTGTTGGGTGGGGAATTGGTCTTCTTTGTAACAGTAGGCGTGGAGTTCGATCACGCTGTTGCCGGTGCGCTCTGACCAGTCGATGAACTGGGTTTGGATGCGGTGGTAGAGGGTGATGCTGTCGGTGAGGTCGTAGCCGGATAGGGAGGTGAAGTTGCTGTGTTCCCAATCGAAATCCCGATCGAGCCAGAAGCGACCGACGGCGAAAGGGTCAGCTACGGCGAGAGTTTGCACCTGATCGCGCAATGTCGGATCAACATCTCCCGCCATCACATCGAAGAGATGCCGCGCACCGGGGACATCGGTGGCGAGGACGTAGTAGTCGGCGGTGAGGGTGGTGGTGGGGCTGGGGGTGGGATTTGTGGCGATTAGTTGGGCGCGATCGCCCTCTTTTGCTGCAATCTGCAACGGGGTTAAATCCTGCTGGGCGGGGCCGCGCATCACTTTCCCCTGGGCATCGTATTTCGCGCCGTGGCAGGGACAGAGGAAGGAGCCATCGGCTTGGGGTTGGACGGTGCAGCCTTGGTGGGTGCAGGTGAGGGAGAGGGCTGTTTTCGCACTGGTGGCGAGATAGACGCGATCGCCCGCCCCGTAAAATTCCCCCTCGGTTAAACGCGGATTCCGTTCCACCCAAAACGGCACATTCGGCTCACTCTGGCCCGTTTGATAGGTGAGGGTTTGGATGCGATCATTGGCACAGTCCCAACTCTGCACCGTTGCTTCTGGGATCACTTGGCCGCCATTGGCCTTGATCGCCGCCACCATCGGCTGCACCAAACTCGTCCCCATATCATCCACCGTGCCATTGAACGCCAACCCCTCCGGATTGCCGAAAAAGTAGAAGTGGAAAAACTGCAACAATTCCCCCGTGCTCAGTTGATCCGGGGCGTTCAAACTGGATTTAGCAAAGGGCAAAAAGTAGAGATCATACAGGCCACGGGGAAAATCTGCCGCCGCCCATTCCGACACCGGGATCGCGTCGAAATTTTGAAAGGTGCGCGGAATCCGAAAGCCGGTAATGGCGTGAAAGACCTGTAAATGTTTCCAATGGGTGAGGTTAATCCCCCAGCGGAGGCGGTTCGGGGATGCGATCGCCAGGTCAACAATATTCCAGGGAAAGGCCGAATGGCTGGGGCGGAAGACTTCGGGCTGATAGTGGCCGTCGCGAAAGACGAGGGAATAGTAATCGAGGGATTTGAAATGATCCTCGATGCTGAGTTCTGCAACGATGCTTTTGAGGTTGTAATACTGAGGGAAAAAGCCGTGAAAGCCGTGCTCCATGCGGAAGGTGTCGTCACCCACTTGGATCTCCCAACTGGCGATTTTGCCGCCGAGGTTGGGGGATTTTTCCAGCAGGGTGACGGCAAAACCGCGCTGGCTCAGTTCGTAGGCACAGGCCAAGCCCGCCAACCCTGCCCCAATGACGCAGACCGATTTGCGATCGCTCACTCGTGTCGGCAAATCCAAGCGATCGGGCTGATGCAGCGTGGGTTGGGGTTTAATCAGGCGGGAATAGCCAATTCCAGCGGCGATCGCCCCTAGTCCTGCCGCCTTAAGTACCGTGCGCCGTGACAAATTGAGCGGGGTTGAAGGGACTTCACTCATAAATTAAACGTTACAAAACTCAACAATATTAAAAACACTTTCATCAGTGTACGCAATTTTCTCAGGGTGGGTTATCCAAGCTCCACGCCGCCAAGGAAAAATTAGGGACGGACTATGATGGAAAATAGGGCGACTGCTCGTCTTGTCGTTGTCAAGTGTCTCTAAAGAGGATGTCTGAAAAGTCGGATTGCAAGAACAGAACGTGATCCTCACTCACCGGAACCAAAGGGCTTAAGCCCCTTGCCCCTCCGCAGTGCCATTGAAGATCTCGATCAAAATGACACTTTTCAAGCAGCCTCTCAGCCTGTAAAGCCACTGAAGTAATGATTAAGCCGCAACGATTAGCCTGTGGATGTCTTTGGTTGACAGCCTTAGGTCTTGGACTGTTTCCGAGGGGGGCCCTGAGCCAACCTAACCCGATTCGGGTCGGTGTATACCAAAATCATCCGAAGATTTTTGTGAATCAGTCTGGCCAGGCGGCGGGCTTTTGGGTGGATCTCATGGATGAGATTGCCGCTGCTGAAGATTGGACGGTGGAGTATATTCCCTGCGAGTGGGAAGTCTGTTTAACAAACCTAGAACAGGGCAGACTTGATTTGATGCCGGATGTGGCCCATACTCCAGAGCGCGATCGCCGCTTTAACTTCAACCAAGAATTGGTGCTTGCCAGTTGGTCTGTGGTCTATCGTCATCCTAGGGTTCCTGTCCACTCCTTGCTTGATCTCGATCAAAAGCGCGTGGCCGTCCTCAAAAATAGTGTGCAAGCCGAGGCATTGTTAGAACAGGCTGAAGCGTTTGATATTCAGCCCCACATCGTTACGGTGGATAGTTTTGACACCGTATTTCAGCACATTCAATCGGGCAAAGTCGATGCGGGAATTACCAACCGCTTTTTTGGGACTCAAGCCGAACAGCGCTATTGGGCCAAAAAAACCAATGTTTTTATCTTAAAATGTGCAAAGAAGACTCCCACTATAAAGCGAGTCCGAGTAGAGTTACCGAAGGTAACGGCGGACGTGCCTTTTAGTGGCGAGATGAATTTGCACCAACAAACAAATCGAGCGACAGCGAGTCCTTTAA
>NZ_JAQMTY010000075.1 GCF_028330765.1 Spirulina subsalsa CS-330
GACATTCAGTGGACGTTAAACAGATGCTTGTGGAGGGGAATCTGGACGGGGTTTCAAGACAGAGATGACTTGAAACTAGACAAACCCAGTGAAACAAGAATCCCCCGTTATAATCTTTGATTTAACGGTGGGAGTGTCAAGTTTCTGGTAGTATTTTTTTTGAATCGTATGAAGTTGATCTGTTCTATGCGTCGCTATCGCTTTGCTCTCATCGTCGTTTTGACGAGTGTCACGAGTGTCATCTGTGTTTCTCCCTTACAGCATTCCCCTGTCGTCTGGGCTCAGGATGCTCCTGTGGAAGAGGCGGCACCGGCGGAACTTCCCCCGGCCGATCCGGCCTTGGCTTTAACCACCCAAGATCCCACCATTCCCGTGGATGAGCTGGTGCTATTACTGAAGCCCCTCACCTTGGAGGAGCTGTCCCATGAAGCAGCGGCTTGGATGATGTTGCTTCAACTCAAGGCCAAGGAAATTAGTAATGCTGAAATCGCGGTGAAGCGCCAAAATCTCAGTATTGCCAAGCAAGACGAGGCGGTGGCGGCCCTCGATCAAGCGAAGACGGCCCTTGCGGAAGCGGAAGCAGCCCAGACGAATGCGGCTCCCGGATCGCCTGCCTATGAGGAGGCGACTCAAAAGGTCGAGGAGGCCAAGGAAAATTTAGTCGCGGCTGAGGCGGCGGTGAAGGAGTCAGCGGACGCAAAGGAAGACTTGGCGACGGATGAAACCCTGAAGGAGGCATTGGAATCATCTCAGCAGTCGGGGGAGTTGGAGACTGCCAAAGAGCTTTTAGAGCAGGCGCAGACGGAGCGTGAGGAGTTGACTGCCGGGACTCCGGCCTATGAGACCGCGACGGGCCAGATCGATGCGTTGGGGAAGGCGATCGCGGATGTTGAGGCCGCCCAAGCCGCCGCCGCAGCGACGGTACCCGACACACCGGAAGCGGAGGCGGCAGCGGCCGAGGTAGAAGCGGCCCTACAGACCTTGCGGGAAGCCCGAGGGGCGATCGACGGAACCCAAACCGATCCCGAGGCAGCGCCCAATCAAGCGGCGGCGGAGAATGTTGATGAGGCGGCTGCTCAGATCGCCGCAACGGATCTCACGCAGCCCGGTGCGGGTGAAGGGGAAGCAGGCGCGAATCCTTCCGAAGCTGAACTGAGCGAGAAACAAGACCAACTCGACACGACCATCACTCAGCTTGAAGAATCGAGCGAGGTGGATGCCGAGGTGAAAGAAGATTTGCTGGTGAATGTCACCAATCTTCAGTCCGAACAGACCGCCTTGATTGATCGTCTGAATGCGGTTTTAAAGGAAGTTGCACGTAAGGGGGGCGACACGTCTGCCTTCGATAAATATATTCAGTCGATCAGTGTTGTAACAATTGATGCCCAAGACACCCAGGGGCTGCTGGTGCGGTTGGGGAGTTGGGTGCAGTCAGAACAAGGCGGAGTGCGTTGGGGCATCAATATCGGTAAGTTTGTCGGGATTGTGCTGGCCTCAATTGTCGTGTCTCGGGTGTTGGCGTTTGGCGTTGATCTCGGCTTGAAAAGAACGGCGAACGTATCGTCACTGTTTCGCCAATTTGCAACCATGGTGATTCGTCGCGGTGGCGTCATGATTGGCGTGCTGTTGGCCTTGACGGCACTGGAGGTGAGTCTGGCCCCGATTTTGGCAGTTGTGGGGGGGGCGAGTTTTGTGTTGGCGTTTGCCTTGCAAAGCAATTTAGGCAACTTGGCAAGCGGTTTGATGCTGTTGGTCTACAAACCGTTTGATGTGGGGGATGAAGTCAAGATTGGCGGTTTGTGGGGTTGGGTCGATTCCATTACCTTGGCGAGTACGCGAATCAAGGGCTTTGCGAATCAGGTTTACACAATCCCGAATAACGCGGTGTGGAATGGCACGATTGAAAACCTTACCGCTGGTGATGTGCGCAAGGGATCAATTCTGGTGCGGGTTCCCTACGATTCTGATTTGAAGCATGTGCGCCAAGTGTTGCTAGAAATTGGTCAAGATCATCCTTTGGTGCTTGAGAGTCCGGCTCCGGGCGCTTTCCTGTGGGAGTTCAGCGAGTTTACCATCGATTTTCTGTTTGGCTTCACGACGAAGCTGGATGATTTCTGGACAGTTTGGCAAGATATGCACTACGCACTGCGGGAGCGCTTCCCGGCGGAAAATATTCAGGTGCCGCTTCCCCATCAACATATTCACTTACATCAGGCGGCAGCGGACAACGCCATGATGGCGGCGGATCACGCGACCAACCGCACCTTTGAGAAAACGAAATCCAGCGATGCTAATGTTTATTCGTCCATGGAGGCGGGAATGGTTGAGGCTGGCGGCGGGTCAGCAGATGGGCCGGATTAATCGGTAGCTCTCTAACGGTGTCGGGTATATTCCCGACACCGCTAGTCATGGGTGGATGGCGAAGTTTGACGCTCATCCTTTTCTCATGTTACGGCTCTGCCAT
The DNA here is from genome assembly GCF_028330765.1 of Spirulina subsalsa CS-330. Taxonomy (GTDB): domain Bacteria; phylum Cyanobacteriota; class Cyanobacteriia; order Cyanobacteriales; family Spirulinaceae; genus Spirulina; species Spirulina subsalsa_A. Next base: position 2,465 of record NZ_JAQMTY010000075.1, read on the forward strand.
GATATGAGCAGTCTGCGGCTCTACCGCGTGGGGTATGGGAAGCAGAGCCTCCTAGAGGTCATTCCTTGGCAGAGCAAAGTAACGAGGGTGGGAATTTGTGAAGAGTGTGATCGAAGATCTTGAAACTTTGGTGCCAGGTATCGAAAAGCCAGACCCAGCATAGCTTCCCAAAAACCAACGGGTTAATGATTCTTAGAAAGATTTTGTAGCCTTTCTAGATTATCAACTTATAAGTCTTCACTCAAGAGAAGAATATTTGCCCCAATCACAGTGTCTAGATCCCCACAGAACAATGTCCATATTTCGGCTGGGAGGTGTCCTTCCGAGGATGAAAATCCCGCTGTTTGAGGAGGTGAAGCCCTTTGATGATTTTGGCGTGACCAGTTTCACCGATTATCGCGGTACGGTGGTGGGCGGTACGGTGCGCCCGGTGGATAGTCCAGGGGCGAATTTGGTAGCATCGCGCTCCAACGGCGAAGGCTCGTTAATCATTGAGTATCTGTTCCGGGCGAATACTCCCTATGTGTTTTACATGGATGTCTATACCGCGACGGAAAATCGCTACATCACTACCTTTACCTCCACCAATGTCAATGCGGTGAATTTTCGCGGGGCGTTGGATGATGGCAACGGGATCTTGATGGGCTGGGAAGATGACGGCGAAGGCCGGGTGCGTCCATCGGGAGCCGTGGAGGTGGAAATCTCCGATGATGATTTTGATGATGTGACCATTTTGGCGGGTGGTGTGATTCCCTGTTTCGATGAAACGGCGATTACAGTGCCGCGATCGGGCGGCACAACCCGTTTTTAAGCGTTGATTTTCCCCATCTCACGAAAGTGCTGAACAGCCACGGTAACGTGGCTTTTTTTATGGGGAGCGATGTCTTGTTAAAATGGTGCTATCTTCATCCCTTAAACTGATGACCCTGACCCGACAACGCTTCACCCTTCAGGATTATTTACACTATGACGATGCGACTGATACCCGCTATGAATTGATCGCAGGAGAGCTAATTCCGATGAGTTTAGGTAGTGGTCGTCATGGTGAAATCATGCACCAACTGGAGCGTTATTTTGAGCAACAGATTGCCACTCAAAACCAAGACTGGATCGCAAGAAAAGGAATTATCGGGGTGCAATCTCCCCAACGGGGCCAATGGGAAACGGTTCGCATTCCTGATGTGACGATTTTACCTCAAGCTCAATGGCGTGAAATTCGCGATCGCGAAGCAGTTATTTTACTCAGCGATCCATCTCCCATCGTCGTCGCTGAAGTGGTAAGTCCATCCACACGCAGTGTGGACTATCGAGCCAAGCGCACGGAATACGCACTGCTGGAGATTAACGAATATTGGATTGTTGATCCACTCGCTGAGAAGGTAATGATTTGCACTTTGGTAGAAGGGTTTTACGATACGGTTGAATTACAGGATGAAATGATGTTAGCGTCACCCTTATTTCCAGCGTGTGATTTAACCGTTCAACAATTACTCAAAATTTGATCGTATTCCGCATGGTTTCCAATCCAAAACCAAACAACATCTTCATTTTCCTGGATCGCAACAGCGCGATAACGCAAACCGATGCGAACTGACCAGAATGGGCCAACTTTCTTGAAGTGTAGGGATGGGTAACGTGGGTTTTGTTTCAATTGAGCATAGCAGCGATCAGCCAATTGTTGAATGTCCTGGGGTAGCTGTCGATAATGAAACCAGAAATCAGGTGTAGCACGATGTCTCACAAGTCTGTACAACGATCGCGATGCAGGTGTTGCAGGGCGCGATCGGCCAAGTGATTTAATCGACCTGTTTTCACGTCGTTCTCAAATTGCTGATCCCAAACCTGGGCATCAAATTCAGCAAACCAGGCTCGAAAGGCCGCGAGGTCTTCGGGTGAGAGTTGTTTCACTGTGCGCTCAAGGTCTTGTAGATTGCTCATGGTGCGATAGGGATAAAGGCAAGAGTTTGACAGGCATGGCACTTCTACAATATGCCAGATTATAAAATCTGTAGTGGTGCGATCGTGGTGAGGCAATAGTACGGTGTTTGTGGAGAGGGTGAGCCTAAAACTGGAAACCCCAGTGCCAGGTATCGAAAAGCCAGACCCCGCATAGCTTCGTGAAAATCAACGGGTCAATGATGCTCAAAAAAGTCTGTAGCCTTTATAAATTACAATCCACAAGTCTCGACGCGAGAGAAGAATACACTCCCCCCAACCCTCCACAACACCCCCTCCCCCACCGTCGGGAGGTGTCCCTCCTGGGAGGAGGTATTAAAGTTTAAATCTTTGTAGTACAACCAGGTATTACCCTTTCGCCAACCCACTGCATCACCAAAGGCGTTCCAAACCTTTGCATCATGCACCATTGTTCCGCCCAAGGATTGATAAATGCGCTTCTGAATACTAAACCCAAAGCGTTCCTGGCTGTAATACACCCAAAGCTGATCAATAGCCCGTAAATCTTCACAGGGAAAATGTTTAATATCATCAACATTTAGCCAGCCTTGCTTTGTACGATTTGCCACCGCCAGTATTTGCTTGGCGGTTTCTCGATCGGCTCCTTTCCAATCACCCGCCTTGAGCAGTGTGGTTAACCGTTGATACCGTGCCGGAATCTGTGACGGTTGAGATTGTACAAGTGACTGTTGGGTTTCAGGTTCAGATAGAATCGTCTGAGATATTTGCGATGGATGAGCAGCAGCACGAACAGGTTGCAACGTTTGCCAAACATCTTGGGCTGATCGCGCCCGCTTTTTGGGAGCTTGCTGGATTAAATGATCTAAAATTTGACCCAGTTCATCACTTACTGCATTCCCATTGAGAAAATCGCGCCAAGCCCATTCCATTTCATTGGAATCGTACAGATCAAAGGGACTCATCTGCGTCAGGAGATGGAGACAGGTCACTCCTAAACTGTATAAATCACTCGCAAATTTGGCCTTACCCATAGCTTGCTCAGGCGCACAATACTCCGCTGTACCGATAATTGTTCCTGTCACTGTGCGCTGAACTTGCTGTAAGACTTTCGCTGCGCCAAAATCCACCAGAACCAATTTTTGATCCGATGATCGCCGAATAATATTTTCTGGCTTAATATCACGATGAATTACATTTTTGCCATGTACAAAATCTAAGATTCCTAATATATCAATCAGTAATTCTCGAATCTGCCGCTCCGAAAATACCCCATTGTCGGCTAATTCTTGAGCCAGCGTCGCACCATTGACGAACTCTTGCACTAAATACTGTTGGTCATTGTCCGTGAAATAGGCCAGTAGTTCAGGGATTTGGTCATGATGTCCCAACTGCTCTAACTGCTCCGCTTCCTGGGCGAATAATTCCGCTGCTTTGTCGAGGCTATCCGTCCCTTGGGCTTGGGGTAACAACTGCTTGATGACACAAAAGGGTTTTGAGGGCTTATCTTCATCAACAGCGAGAAAGGTGCGCCCAAACCCACCCTGGCCCAGAATTTTCTTGGCCCAATATCGTTCACGGAGGAGCAGTTTTTGGCCACACTTGACACAAAATTGATGATTTTCGGGATTAGAGGGATGCAAACAACCGGGGTTCAGACAATGACGCATGGTGGATAAACGCGATCGCAATACAGTTGAATTTTATCCTTCTTTGTCGTGCTTGAGTAGAACAGTAGAGTGGAAATCGCCCACCAGATCAGAGTTTTGGAGATTGGTGGGTAATGCCCACCCGACACAATTGATGGGTCAAGATGCGACAAGATCACGCCCAAATCCGCTGCAAATTGAGGCTAAATCCGGGCAAGGTTGGCTCACCGGATATTGTATCGGGATGGTCTAAGGTTTCGATAGTTTGACCGGGGCGATAGATTTCTATTCGTTGGTTTTGGGGGTCGATGAGCCAGCCCAATTGTGCGCCATTGTTGAGATATTCTTGGAGTTTGGCGCGAGTGGTGTTTAAGCTGTCGCTGTGCGATCGCAACTCCACCACAAAATCAGGACAAAGGGGAATAAAACCCTCTTGTTGGGCGGGGGTGAGGGCATCCCAGCGATCGCGCCGTACCCAAGATGCATCGGGGGAACGATTCGCACCATTGGGCAAAATAAAACCAGTGGACGAATCAAATGCTTCGCCTAGCTGCTCATTAGCGATAGACCAAGCACTCAGTTGGCCCGTGATATGACAATTCCGTTTACCAGATTGACCGCCTGTGGGTGGGTTCACAATTAATTCTCCTGTTGCAGTCCGTTCGAGTCTTAACTCACGATTAGCTACCGCTAGGGCGGCAAACTGTTCCGGCGTGACCTTTAAGGTCAGGTCTGGGGGCAATGCAAGGAAGAGGGACTGAGGTGATACGGGAGTTTGTACCATTGTGTCTGCAAAGAGTTCACCTCTACTATTGTAGGAACTCAGCCACACGGAAAAACTGATCGCCAATCTGAACTGTACCCCTCAAGATCCTGAAGTCAAAGCAGCGAGCTAGAAGCTCGCATTCCATAAGGCTGCTCGATGTTGGGTGAGCCTCTGACTCATTGATACAACATGGATTGCGGGTGAGGAGTGACGTGGGAAACGGTGCAGATTTCGGCGATCGCTCGCGCTAGGGTATGATCGGGGATCGCACCGCATTCAACCGAACACCATGACGCAACAGTATCGGATCACCTTGCTCCCTGGGGATGGGATTGGCCCTGAAATTATGGCCGTGACCCTCGATGTTTTAAACGCGATCGCGCCCCGTTTTGATCTGCAATTTACCTTCAGCGAAGCCTTGATCGGCGGCGCAGCGATCGATGCTACGGGTAATCCCCTCCCCGATGAGACGCTGAAGCAATGCCAAGGCAGTGATGCGGTGCTGTTGGCAGCGATCGGGGGGTATAAATGGGACACCCTCCCTCGGCATCAACGCCCGGAAACCGGCCTGCTCGGTCTTCGCGCTGGCTTGGATCTCTTCGCCAACCTGCGCCCGGCGACGATTTTGCCCCAATTGATCGATGCGTCGAGCTTGAAGCGGGAAATTGTCGAAGGGGTGGATATTATGGTCGTCCGGGAATTGACGGGCGGCGTGTATTTTGGGCAGCCGAAGGGGATTTTTAGCACCGAAAGCGGCGAAAAGCGCGGCGTGAATACCATGGCCTACACGGAAGGCGAAATCGATCGCATCGCTCAAGTGGGGTTTGAAACGGCGCAAAAACGGGGTGGGAAACTCTGTTCAGTGGATAAGGCGAATGTGTTGGATGTGTCGCAACTGTGGCGCGATCGCATCACCGCCATGGCCCCGCAATATCCCGATGTGGAACTGTCCCACCTCTATGTAGACAACGCTGCAATGCAACTGGTTCGCGCCCCGAAGCAGTTTGACACGATTGTGACGGGCAACCTTTTCGGCGATATTCTCTCGGATGCGGCGGCGATGCTCACGGGCAGCATTGGCATGTTACCCTCGGCCAGTCTGGGCGCACCGGGCAAACCGGGCGTGTTTGAACCCGTCCACGGTTCCGCCCCCGATATTGCGGGCCAAGACAAGGCCAACCCCCTCGCCCAAGTCCTCAGCGCCGCGATGATGCTGCGTTATGCCCTCGATCAACCGGCGGCGGCGGACTGCTTAGAAGCGGCGGTGATTACGGTGCTCGATCAGAACTATCGCACTGGGGATATTCTATCGGAGGGGATGAATCTAGTGGGCTGTAAGGCCATGGGTGAAGCCCTGTTGAAGGCGTTGTAGGTTCGCGCACCCTGAGCGGTTTGGGCGGGTGCAATCCGCCCCTACAGGTTGGCCGGTTTTGGGCAGTGTTGCGTAGGGGCGCAATGCTTGCGCCCGAATGGTGGATTTTTCAACCTTCAGGGGTGGGGGTGGGCTGTTGAGGCGATCGCACCCCCTCAACCCCCGCCACTTCCGAGAGGATATAAAGGGGGCGGCCTTTCACTTCTTCATAGATACGGCCGATATATTCACCCAGGATGCCGATGCTGACCAACTGCACCGCGCCGAGAAAGAAGACGGCGATCATAATCGCAGCGATGCCCACGAGGGGATTACCTGCACCAAAGAAACGCCAATAGAAGACGAGGCCGGCCATAAGCAGGGAAAAAAGGCCCGCGAGGAGGCCGGTGTAGGTGGCGAGGCGGAGGGGGACGCGGGAAAAGGAAACGAGGCCATTAAGGGCGAGGGAGAAGGATTTGCGGAAGGTGTATTTGCGATCGCCCGCAAACCGTGAATCCCGCTCAAACTGTACCGCCGTTTGCTTAAACCCAATCCAAGCCCGCAGGCCGCGCAGATAGCGATTGCGTTCCGGCATGGCGTTAAACACATCCACCACCTGCCGATCCATCAAGCAAAAATCGCCGGTATCGGTAGGAATATCCACATCCGCAAGGCGTTTTAAAAGGCGATAAAACACATAGGCGTAGAAGCGTTTCAGCCAATGTTCTTGGTGGCGTTTGAGGCGTTGGGCGTAGACGACTTGATAGCCGGCTCGCCATTGTTCGATCATCTCTAGCACCAATTCCGGCGGGTCTTGGAGGTCGCCATCTAGGACGGTGATCACTTGGCCGGTGACATGGTTTAACCCGGCGGTAACGGCTAGTTGGTGGCCGAAATTTCGCGCAAAACTGAGGTAGCAAAAGCGGGGGTCTTGGGCGTGGGCTTGGCGGAGCAGGTCGAGGGTGCGATCGCTGCTGCCATCGTCCACAAACAGAAATTCACAAGGGCCATCGAGGCGATCGGCTAACTCGGTTAAACGCCGCACCAGTTCGGGGAGGGTACTCTCTTCGTTGTAGACCGGAATGATGAACGAGTAATGCATGGCGGATTCAGAAGGGAGGCTCCAGTCTTGAGGAACAAGGGGCTTAAGTCCCTTGCCGTTGAAACTAGGCCGACAGACGATAAAGGGGACGCAGGGCAATTCTAAGGCCAATCAGGAGCGCGATCGCGCCGGCACTATAAAACACCGAAGTTAACCCTAGACCATTCCAGATCGGCCCCAACAGCAGCGGCGAGAGAAATTGACCGAGGGAGTTTGCCCCTGTGCCCACCGCGAGCACCGTGGCGCGGACTTCTTCGGGGGCTAACCCGGCCAGCAGGTCGTAAATGTTGGGAATGGTAATCCCAAAGCCCATGCCGAAGAGCACCGCAGCGGGGACAATCCATTGGAGTTGATTGAGGAGGGGGATCGTGAGGAGAGTGAACGCCATGGTGATGAAACCGATCGCGATCGTCCGTTGGGTTCCGAAGCGGCGGGCGAGACGACTGGCGGCAAAGGCAGACATCAACGCCGCCCCGATCGCCCGAATGCCCAACACTGACCCATTGAGGGCGGGGCCGGCATCGATGATTTCTTTGAGGTACAGGGGGGTGTAGATAACGACGGTATAGACGATCGCCGCCGCTGCTGCGATCGTGCCGTAGAGCATCAGGGTGCTGGGGCGGCGGAGGGTGGTGAAGAGGAGATCGTTTTGGTCAAGGTCAATCAAACCACCACTGCGTTTTTGAGGTTCGCGGATCATCAAGATGGCGAGGATGGCGGTCGGAAGGCCGAACCCGTAGAGATAAAAAGCGTAGCGCCATTCGGTGGCCCCAATCCAACCGCCGACGATGGGGATCATGATGCTGGCGATGGTCATGGCACTGGTGGCGTAGCCGAGCATCCGCGATCGCTCCGCTCCTTCAAAAATCGTACTCAACAGGCCAATGCTGGCCGCTGCGATCGCGGCGCTGCTCATCCCCAGCAAGACCCGCACCATCAGCAACAGCGGCAGGGTATTCATCCAAGCCCCCGCCACCCCAAACAGGGCATAGAGCACGAGGGCCGGCAATAACACCGTGCGCTTCCCGATCCGATCCGTCAGGAGACCAAAGAGGGGCGTAAAAAGAGCGATCGCTAAGGCGTGAATACTGACCAACGTCCCGGCCCATTGCGGCGACAGGGACAGTTCCTGCACCATCTCCGGCAACACAGGCGACACCACACCGCCGGTCATGGTCGTTAAACACCCCGCCGCAATCAACACATAAACTTGCCAACGGTAGGACTGCTTGGGGGATTGTGGAGAGGGCGGAGAGGGGGCGGTGATAACCTGCATAAGCGAACAAATGCACCAATTAGGGCGTAAAAATGTTATAAAACTTCATGTTTGTGCCCTTCATCATACCCTGATGCGGCGAGAGGGCAAGAGGAGGATGTACCCCTTCGCCTTGCGTCCGTTGGGGATGCTGTGGGGGTGAAATTATGGTAAGTGAGATGCGATCGCCTCCCGTGCCTGAGATTGGTTAACAGAGATCGCGCCGTTGGCCCACAATACACCTCCTAAAAAAATAGATGAACCTGAGTTATCTCAAGTTCACCTTTTGATTTTAAAAGTAATTTTTTCAACTATCGCCAAACGCTATTCTGTGGAGTCGAGCACCTCTTGGGGGATGAGCTTCACATCCGTTGCTAGCCCTAAAAAGCGCAACATCCGGATAATCGCCCAGGTCAGATCCAATTCCCACCACTTAATCCCGTGCTGTGCGGAATATTGATAGGCATGGTGATTATTGTGCCAACCTTCACCGTAGGTCACGAGCGCCACCCACCAGCAATTGCGGGACTTGTCATCAGAATCAAAGGTGCGGTAACCAAACATATGGGTTGCACTGTTGACAAACCAAGTGCAGTGCATCACCACAATCAGGCGCACAAAAATACCCCAGACAACGAAGGGCCAACCGCCCAAAGCATAGAGCACTAACCCTAGGACAGCTTGAATCGGCACGAAATAACTATGTAGGAACTGATAGACCGGATCATCTTTAATGTCTTTCGTGATCCGAGGAACTTCCGGCTCCATTTCCACACGATGGAACATCCAACCCATATGACTCCAGAAGAAGCCACGGCTAGAATCATGGGGATCGCGGGACTTATCAGAATAAAGGTGATGGTAGCGATGAAGTCCAACCCATTGGATCACGCCACCCTGACAGGCAAGAGTACCACAGAAGACGAAAAAATATTCCAGCCACTTGGGAGCTTTGAAACTGCGATGGCTCACGAGGCGATGCCAGCCTAGGGTGATTCCCAAGCCACCGGTCACCCAGTGCAAGAGAAGCATCACGCCGACAGCGTTCCAGCTAAAAGTACCAGGCACAAAGGCAAAAAGCGCACCAATGTGAATGAGAGCCACGTACCAGATATTAAGCCAGTTCAAAGGCATTTTTTGTGGAGAAGCGAGTGTCATGCAAAAATCTCAAAAACGAAACGATACGGAATAACCTTATGCTGAACATAGCGCAGATTTACACTGGCTTGCGATTGGAAATGCAATTCTCAGAAGAGAAATGGACAGCTTAGGGGTGTTGAACAAAGCAGAAAAAGCACTCTTCCCGATCTTTTCGGGAATTGACGCTCAGGTCAAGCGCAATCTTGAAAAAGTTCTTAAGATTTTTCGATCGCAGCGGGTGGGGGCGCATCACTTCTCGGGTGTAAACGGCTATGGCCATGGGGATCTCGGTCGGGATATCCTGGATCAGGTTTTCGCGGGGGTGCTGGATGCGGAGGCGGCGATCGCCCGCGTTCAATTCGTTTCCGGAACCCATGCGATCGCCACAGCCCTGTTTGGCGTACTGCGGCCGGGGGATGAACTGCTCGCCGTCGCCGGGGCCCCCTACGACACCCTCGCCGAAGTGATCGGCACGCGGGGCACAGGTCAGGGATCGCTCGCAGAATGGGGCATCACCTATCGTCAACTCGACCTCACCCCCGCCGGCGGTATTGATTGGGACAGTCTCAGCACCGCGATTCAGCCTCAAACGCGGCTGGTGTTGATTCAGCGATCGTGCGGTTATGCCTGGCGCGACAGCCTCAGCATCGCCGAGATTGGCCGCATCGTCGAAATGGTGAAACGGCAGAATCCGGATGTGATCTGCTTTGTGGATAACTGCTATGGCGAACTGATCGAAACCCAGGAACCGCCTGCGGTGGGGGCGGATCTCATCGCTGGGTCGTTGATTAAAAATCTGGGCGGCACGATCGCACCCACCGGCGGCTATGTGGCCGGTCGGGCGGATCTGGTCGAACAGGCCGCCTGTCGGCTGACGGCTCCGGGGATTGGCAGCGAGGGCGGCTCAAGTTTGAATCTCAATCGCTTACTCTTTCAAGGGCTATTCCTTGCGCCGCAGATGGTGGGGGAGGCGCTTAAAAGTAGTCATTTGGTGGCCCATGTGTTTGACCAACTGGGCTATCGGGTGAATCCCCTGCCGATGGTTCCCCGGCGGGACGTGATCCAGGCGATCCAACTGGGCAGCCCCCAGCAACTGATCGCCTTTTGTCGCGCCATCCAACAGCGATCGCCCATTGATTCCTATGTAGACCCCGTACCGGCGGCGATGCCGGGCTACGAGAGCGAGCTAGTGATGGCGGGGGGGACGTTTGTGGATGGCAGTACGGCGGAATTGTCGGCGGATGGGCCGCTGCGGGAGCCTTACATTGTTTTTTGTCAGGGGGGAACCCATTGGACACACATGGCGATCGCCCTCGAAGACCTCCTCGCCACTTGGCCCCCGGCCTAACCCATCAATTTCCTTACAGCGTGTTCAGACATCATCACGTACAGATTCCGAAGCCCCTCGCCCCTTGGGCTACTGCTTATACATAACGTTCAAATGTTGGCCTCGTCTGCGTTTGATCCCCCTAAATCCCCCTTAAAAAGGGGGACTTTTTTGCGTTCCCCCCTTTTTAAGGGGGGCTAGGGGGGATCGAGAGAAGGTGAACATC
>NZ_JAQMTY010000076.1 GCF_028330765.1 Spirulina subsalsa CS-330
AAAATTAAGGACTCGCTGTCGCTCGATTTGTTTGTTGGTGCAAATTCATCTCGCCACTAAAAGGCACGTCCGCCGTTACCTTCGGTAACTCTACTCGGACTCGCTTTATAGTGGGAGTCTTCTTTGCACATTTAAGATAACCAAAGAGGAACCCGCCTATTTGAGGGTGCTGATAGCATAGCCTTGGCGGGTTTTATTACCTATAGTGTAAATTATCAAGTGTGCTTAGTCAAGCATCTAAACGGAACGTGCTGCGATACCGGACTAAGCGCCCGCCGTTTGCGCAGGTCAGAGCCGGAATTGCCTCCGGAAGAACGTGATTCATCTAATGCAGAATCAAACCGTCATGAGTTGCGATCGCACAGCGCAAGGTTGCCCAGTTTGTGCGGCTGTCTCCATAGCGTTGCTCAAAATAACGGAGGGTTCCGGTGGTGGTGTAATGGCGCTGCACCACCAATGGATTACGGGGGTCAACGGCGGACAAGGCATCGGCCAAATAGGCACAATCCTGCTGCAACTGTTCATAGATTGCCTGCTCAACATGGGGATGACTGCGGCGCGATCGCAAAGAGGGTCGTCTGTTTCATGGCTCCAAATGAGTGCTGATGAACCTATTATGTCGGCATTCGGGGGCCGAACAGCGGCGGACTGGGGAGATTTAGGCGGCGTTGGTGGGGATGATGGTGCGATAGGCGGCAATCATTTGGGTGGCGATCGCATCCCAACTGTAATCGTTTTGCACCAGTTGCAAGGCATTGCGACCCCGGCGGGCTTGTTCGGTGCGATCGCTCAAGGCGACTCGTAGAGAATCCGTCAGCGCCTCCACTTCTGGCCGCGTCACCCAGCCCGCCTCGGCCCGCTCCACGGCGGGCCAGAGGTCTACCCCATTGGACACCACAACGGGCGTACCCACCGCCATCGCCTCCGCCACCGCGATGCCGAAATTTTCATAGTAGGACGGCAACACAAACAGATCTGCATCCTGGAGTAAGGCGGTTTTTTCTGTGCCTTGGACAAACCCGGCGATCGTTGTCTGGGCCATGAGTCCGGCGGCTTCGATTCGCTGCCGTAGTTCCTGTTCATAGCCGGGATCTTGGCTATTCGACCCGGCGAGGACGAAGTGAAACGGCACGCCCTCACCTTGGAGCCGCGCTAAAGCCGTAATTAATAATTCAATCCCTTTTTTGCGATCAAGCCGGGACATATAGACCAAGAGGGGGCGATCGGGGGCAATGTGCCAGCGCGATCGCGCCTCCCCCTGTTCCGGCAATTCCGGCAGCGTCACCCCCAAGGGAATCACCCAATCCTGACTGCTCACCCCATAACGATGGGAGGTTTCCGCCTCGGTGGTACTGGTGAAATGCACCGCCGCCGCCCCCGCTATGTTAGGCCGCTCAATGCCATGGCCGTAGAGGGCTTTGAGGCGGCGTTTTTTTTGGAGATCTTGGGGGTCGAGGGTTCCCAAGGGTCGCAGCACATAGGGACACCCCTGCCAGCGCAGGATCGTCGCCGCCGCACTACTCACCGGCGAAAACAGGGCGTGAACATGGGCGAGGTCGTATTCTGAAGCATGGCGGCGCAACCACTGCAACAGCCCCCAGGAAAATTTGTAGCGCCGGAAGGGAGCACAGCGAAAATAACGCACGGTGTAGCCGTCTGCTGCCACGGGTTGATTGAGGGGCACATCCAGGGGCGCTTGACCCACATCGCCATTGGCATCGGTGGTCAGGATTTCCACCTCAACCCCCTGCCGCGCCAGGGCCGCCGACAGCCCCCGCACCATCTGGCTCGGCCCCCCATACACCAGGGAAATGGAGGGGACAATTTGCAGAACTTTCATGATCAGCGTGGGGGCAAAGGATGGGGCGAGATTACCAGCCGGAGAGGGCGGGCAGGGGGGCGGCGGTTGGCGTATCGGACTCTGGCGGGGTGTCGGTGTCGCTGATCCGGGCTTCGGCGCAGAAGGTGGCGGTGTTGAAGCCACCAAACCGTTTAACGGTGCTGGTGCGGAGGCGGAGGTCAGGGGTGGCGAACCAAAAGCGTTCGATGACGCTCATGGTTTCGTATTCGGTGATTAGGTTGAGGGCATCATCCTCGTCCATTTCAAAGCGGCCCGCGACGGGGACGATTTCGGCGTAGCCCCGTTCGCGCAGCAGTTTGCCGTTGCGGGGGTTGTCGGGGTCGGGGATGAGGGCAAACACGGTTTCGCCTTTGTGGTCTTCGCCTTCTTTATCCCAGGCCATCGCGCCGTTCCAGGTGACGAAGGAGCCGCCGATGCTTTGGGCGGGGTCTTCGTTGTGCATCTGACAGATTTCGATGATGCGGGGATCGTCGGCGGGGAGGGTTTCCACGGTGATCATTGACCCACCGTTTTCAGCGCGGCGAAAGGGGAGGTGATGGGTGGTGCGTTGCGATCGCCACTGTCCCGCACTCTGCCGAAAAAATTCCATTGCATCCATAGTTTTTGCGGAATTGACTCCATCAATAAGGGGTGAACCAAGGCTGAATCCTGGGGATTCTGTTTCCCATTATGCCGTTTTCTGTTCCACGCCAAACCCGACAAGGCGCATTTCCGTCCGGGGTTCGCCTTCAGGGGGGCGGGTGTAGTTGAAAATGCGGCGGATGCGCAGGGTGGGGTTAATCAGGGTAATGGAATCGACGGAAACCACTTGGCTGTAGTGGGTGGTCATCAACAGTTCGCGGCTGGTGGTGTCGAAGCGAAAGTGGGAGACGATGGGGCGCGATTCTTCATAGGCGCGATCGCGCAAATAGTCCCCACTCAGATAAATTCCCTCGGTTTGGGTGGGCACAAAGAGAATATTCAGGGTTTGGGAGACGCGATCGCCATGCTCCGACACCGTTTGAAAAGACAGACTAAACCCTTCGAGTCTGGCTAAATCCGGCGGCGACTCGTAGGCATTATCGGTCAACACCTTTTGTTTAAGCTCTGGGGTGAGGCGGGCAATCTGAAAATCTGTGTGCGATCGCTCCACCTCCTGCCGCATCAGGTAATGATACGTCCGCTCCGTACTCCAATCCCCCACACAATGCTCAAAAAACTGCTGAAAACTTCCGTAATCCACCATCCTGCTCCCTCAGCAACAATCCCCCCATTCTCTCCCATCGCACCCAATCCCAGCAATCCAAGCATTCTCACCCGTAACCAGTCGTGCCATGACACAGCTAAAATCAGGCTTTATTGTGGGGTGGGTTCGGCGGCTAAAACCCATGCTATCACTGCATTTGAAAATCCGCCGTAACCCACCAATGCACGAGTACAGAGTCAAGACTTAATATTCGGATTGTATTGAATGCCAACGCTCAACGTAACGGTGCGTTACGCTTCGCTAACAGCACCCGACAAACACCCTGATTCTTGGCATTGACGCTGCGCTAGGTCGGAATTTCAATACAAAACTCACTGCCCTCGCTCACCGTTGACCGGCAAGTCAGCTTCCCCCCATGGCGCTCGGCAATAATATGCTGACAAATGGAAAGCCCCAAACCTGTGCCTTGATTCACGGGTTTCGTCGTGAAAAACGGCTCAAAAATATGCGATTGAACCGTATCCGTCATCCCACAGCCATTATCCTGAATCCGAATCCGAATTCGCGGTAATTGCCCCGCCAACTCATCCACAGGAACCACCTCAGTCGTAATCGTTAATTCTCCCTGGATCGGAGTTTCGGTCATTAACCAGCGCATTTCGATCGCCTGAATCGCATTATTGATCAAGTTCATCATTGCCTGATTCAGTTGGCTAACATAGCATTGCACCTGCGGCAATTCACCATAGTGTTTAATCACATCAATGCCCGGTGTATCGGTTTTCGCCTTGGTACGATGATGCAAAATGAGCAAAATACTCTCAATGCCCTCATGAATATCCACCGTTTTTAATTCGGACTGGTCATGATTTGCAAAAGTGATTAAGGCACGGACGACCTTATGAATGCGATCGGCTCCGGTTTGCATGGAACCAATTAAACGGGGAAAATCCGTAGACAGAAAGTTTAAATCCACCGCATTTTCTTGGGTTTGAATCTCAGGCTGATCCCCCGAAATTTTTTGATACACCGTGACCAAATCAATCAAGTCTTCAAAGTACTGCTGCGCATGTTTTAAATTACCGGAAATAAAATTCACAGGATTCGTGATTTCGTAACAAACCCCCGTGATTAACTGCCCCAGACCTGACATTTTTTCGGCTTGACTGAGTTGTAAATGGGTGTCTCGCAGCTTCGCCACTGTTGTTTGTAGGCTGGCTGTGCGTTCTTGGACTTGTTGTTCGAGGTCACTGTTAAAGCGTCGAACGTGCTGATAGAGTTCCTGTTGGTGAATGGCGGCGGCGAATTCTTGGCTGAGGCGTTGTGCGAGTTGCAGATCGCCCTCCGTCCAGGGTTGCGATTGGCCCTGTTTGGACTCTTTCCAGATGTCAAAGGAGAGGCGCGGTTGCATTTGACGCTGATCCGGGTTGAATTCCCCTGCCCACAGGGTTTCGGTGGCAATTTCAGGCCGGAAAATGGTTAGGTAACCAAAGGTATAGCGATCGCGCTTGAGTGGGAGCACGACCATGCCCCGAATCGAGGTCGCCCGGAATGACGGCTGAAGGTTACGAAATTGGGACACGGTGTAGAGATTTTCCACCGCCCAACTGGGTTGATCACAGGTTTGAAGGAGGCTATACCAAGCACTGGATTGCTCGATTTCGGTGAAGCGTTGGCCCGACGGAATCGCCGGTTGTGTTCCTTCCGTAATCAGTTCAAACTGATCGAAGGGACAGGCCATAATTTCGGCATCGGATCGATGGGTAATGATGGCTTCAAGCATCGTGCGATTGATGAATAGACGACCGCCGCAACCGTCCAAGGCTTGCACAGTGGTGTTGAGGGCGGTTTTCAGATCAATCGTTGTGATGCTGTGGAGAGTGCGAGCCACCTGGTTGAGGATCGATTCCTGTTGGGCTTGAACGCTAGCCCGTTGCAAGAGGTGATCTTGCGCGATCGCCACCGCCAGTTGATCCACCACCATTTGAATCCCTTGCATTTGCGCGGGGGATGCCGCCCAACGTTCAGAGTGATGCGCCACCAGCAGACCCCACAGCTCATCACCCTGGGGAATGGGCACAACGAGAGAGGACTGAACCCCCATGGCCGTCAGGTAATCCTGATGACAGGGGTCAAGGGGACGAAAGCGAATGTCTTCATTAATCTCTGCCCCAGTTTCCGGATCTTGGCGAAAGCCTTGGCCAATTTGCGCCTCTGCCACATTCACCACAGACCGCATCCGCGCCGTTTTGAACAGAACACGGGCCTCTTCTGGAATATCATCGGCGGGGAAGTTTAAGCCCAGCAGGGACGGGAGACGATTTTGATCAATTGATTCAGCGATGACTTGACCGTCACCGTTGGGAGAAAAGCGATAGAGTTTGATCCGATCAACATCCAAAAAATGCCGGACTTCTGTCGCAGTCACCGCCAAAATATTGTCAAGCTCTAAGGAGCTTAAGATTTGGCAACTAATCCGATTCAGTAATCCTTCAATCTGGACAGAATCCTGATTTTTGATATCGGAATGGGAAAACTCAGTGTACATGATTTGATGCGTATTTTCTTAAGGTTTGGATATATTGGGAAGACAGGACACCCCATCCACACGCCGCATTGATAACTGTTTTGAAGATTTAGACTTTGAAGATTTAGACAGGTTTGACCTGGAACCTATTTTTTTGAAGGATTAAAACATCCAAGTAGGCTACATGGGCAATTAAGCAGCTAGATCTAGTCAAAACCCTGACCGTGGTCAGCGTTTTTCTCTCTACAATTCCCTTGATTATTCCTATAGTTGGCTTCATTTCTTATGGGTAGATTATCCCACCAACAGGATTGACGACGCGATAATGGCGTAGACCAGCTTTGTTTCAGAACAGACCAGGAATCGCTACGACCTCAAAACGTGGCCACTCTTTCCAAAGGAGGTGTGACCACGTAATGTATCTGTTCTTCAGTATAAACGATTGCTTTTCAGGATTATTTGTCTCATGCCTCGGTGTAGGCATCCATGCCGACGCAGGAACAGACGAGGTTGCGATCGCCATAGGCATTGTCCACCCGGCCCACCGTGGGCCAGAATTTATGGGACTTGAGCCAGGGCGCAGGATAGGCCGCCACCTCGCGGCTATAGGCATGGTTCCAGTCACCGCAAATCACCACCGGGGCCGTGTGGGGCGCGTGCTTGAGGGGATTATCCTGGGGATCGGCGTTGCCTTGGATCACCGCTTCAGCTTCGGCGCGAATGGATAGCATCGCCGTACAGAAGCGATCCAGTTCAGTCAAGGACTCGCTTTCTGTGGGTTCGATCATCATCGTGCCAATCACGGGCCAGGACATGGTTGGCGCGTGAAATCCATAGTCCATCAGGCGTTTGGCAATGTCATCCACTTCAATGCCGTGCTTTTTCAAGGGGCGGAGGTCGATGATACATTCATGGGCGACGAGGCCCGATGCACCTTTGAACAGGATGGGATAGGCTGCGTCGAGTTGCTGGGCGATGTAGTTGGCGCTGAGGATGGAGATTTTGGTGGCATCGGTGAGGCCCTCGGCTCCCATCATGGCGATATACATCCAGGAGATCACCAAAATGCTGGCACTGCCCCAGGGCGCAGCGGCGATCGCACCAATCGCCTTGGCATGGCCTAGCTCTGCGATCGGATGGCCCGGCAGGTAGGGCAATAAATGCGCCGCCACGCCAATCGGCCCCACCCCAGGGCCGCCGCCCCCATGGGGAATACAGAAGGTTTTATGGAGATTGAGATGGCAGACATCGGCCCCAAAATCCCCCGGCCGACAGAGGCCCACTTGGGCATTCATATTCGCGCCGTCCATGTAAACTTGCCCACCGGCTGCATGAATCAGGGCGCAAATTTCATCAATCCCCGCCTCAAACACACCGTGGGTGGAGGGATAGGTCACCATTAAGGCGGCGAGGTTGTCGCGGTGTTTTTCGAGTTGTTTCGTCAAATCCGCCCGGTCAATATCCCCGTTTTTATCGCATTGCACCGGCACGACTTTCATGCCGCACATCACGGCGCTGGCGGGGTTCGTGCCGTGGGCGGATTCGGGAATCAGGCAAATATTGCGATGGAGATCGCCGCGATCGCGATGGTAGGCTCGGATCACCTGTAACCCGGCATATTCCCCTTGTGATCCGGCGTTGGGTTGCAGCGACACCCCGGCAAATCCGGTAATTTCCGCGAGCCAGGTTTCCAGTTGCTCAAAGAGGGTTTGATAGCCTTGGGTTTGCGATCGCGGCGCAAAGGGGTGAATCTGCCCAAATTCAGGCCAAGTCACCGGGAACATTTCCGCCGCTGCATTCAGTTTCATCGTGCAGGAACCGAGGGGGATCATCGAGGTGGTGAGGGAGAGATCCTTCTGTTCGAGGTGGTGGAGATAGCGCAGCAGTTCGGTTTCGGAATGGTGACTGTTGAAGATCGGGTCTTGTAAAAAGGCACTGGTCCGCGTCAAGTCAGCGGCATAATGCCCCAAGGCTGTCACCTCAAAATCCGCAACGCTAAAGGGCAGATCGTCACGATTGGCAAAAATCCGCCACAGGGTTTCAATCTCGGCCTCGGTGGTCAATTCATCGCAGGCGATCACCAAATGCCCCGGCTCCATCAAGCGCAGGTTAAACCCACGCTCTGCCGCTGCGGCGAGGAGAAGGGGGGCGCTGGCTTCCCCCACCCCCACACAAACGGAGTCGAAAATGGGCAGATCGGGGATGGAATAGTTTAAACGGCGCAGGCCCGCAGCCAGGAGAACGGCGCGATCGTGAATCGTTTGGGCGATCGCCTTCAACCCATCAGGGCCGTGATACACCGCATACATCGACGCAATCACCGCCAACAACACCTGCGCCGTACAAATATTACTCGTCGCCTTATCCCGCCGAATATGCTGCTCACGGGTCTGCAACGCCAAGCGCAGCGCCGGTTGGCCCTGAGCATCCCGCGACACCCCAACGATGCGCCCCGGCACTTGCCGCTTGTAGGCCTCTTTCGTCGCAAAATAGGCCGCATGGGGGCCGCCAAAACCGAGGGGAACCCCTAACCGCTGGGTACTCCCAACGGCAATATCGGCCCCCAATTCACCGGGCGGCGTTAACAGGGCCAAGGCGAGGGGATCAGCGGCGAGGGTGACGAGTCCGCCCACCCCATGTACCCGTTCAATACAGGGGCGATAGTCCAACACAATGCCGTCGGTGGTGGGATATTGCAACAACGCACCAAAAACCGGCGTTGCCGTGAAGTCCATCTCGCCATGATCGCCAATGATCACCTCAATGCCGAGGGGTTGGGCCCGTGTCATCACCACGTCAATGGTTTGGGGGTGGCAGGCTTCGGAGATGAAGAAGCGATTGGATTTGTTTTTGCTGATGCCGTAGCTCAGGGTCATGGCTTCGGCGGCGGCGGTTCCTTCGTCGAGGAGAGAGGCGTTGGCGATGTCGAGACCCGTGAGATCAATGATCATGGTTTGGAAATTGAGCAGGGCTTCGAGGCGACCTTGGGCAATTTCCGCTTGATAGGGGGTGTAGGCGGTGTACCAACCGGGATTTTCTAAAATGTTGCGCTGAATCACTGGGGGGGTGATGCAGGCGTGGTAACCCATGCCGATCAGGGAGCGATAGACCTGGTTTTGAGCGGCGATCGCTTTCAAACTCGCTAGGGCCTCATGCTCCGATTTTGCCGGGGGGAGATGGAGCGATCGCTGCAACCGAATCCCCTGGGGCACAGCATGATAAATCAACTCATCCACACTCTGATAGCCCAACGCCTTCACCATCTGGGCTTCGGTTTCTGGCGTAATCCCAATGTGACGTTTCGCAAAGCCCTGGCGGGGTGCGATCGGGCTGCTCATCCCTAGGGGATCGCCGAGCAATGGTGTTTCGAGGGTCTCAGGGGCAAGGTTGAGGTCAGGCATAAGGGCTGTTCGCTGCGGGAGTTGGAGATCATCATTTGTTGTAACAAATTATCACAATCTTTTGATCCCAACCCCTACCCCCTGTGGCGATCACTCGCTAGAACCACTTTTCGAGAAACAGCGATCGCGGATCATCGGGATAGTTTCCAAACCGGCCACAGGGCCTAAATCCACACCGTTCATACAGTCGCACCGATGGGGCCAGTAACTCGCCGGTTTCTAACTGAAGATGCTTCAAGCCCTGCGATCGCGCCCTCTGCTCCAGCACCTGCATCAATTGCACCCCAATCCCCTGACCCCGCGCCGCAGGGATCACATACAGCCGTTTCACCTCCCCAGTTTGGGGCGCAATCGTCCGTAGAGCCACACAGCCCAAGGGCTGGCCGGTATGGCGGTTTTGCGCTAGCCAAAACGTTAAGGTGGGGTCTCGTAGGGCCTCCAGTGTGAGGAGGTGATTCGTGTCATCGGGGTAGAGGCTGAGGAGATAATGATCTAACGCCACGAGTAACACCTGCAACGCAGGGTTAAACGGGAAGGTCGGCGCGATCAAATAGTCTAACGGCATCTCAAGGAAATGGGCTGAAATTGATCTCATTGAGCAGTTTGCTCCGGACATTGTACCGGGTAGCCCCGCAGAAAAAGAGTCACGAGATGTGACGTTTCGCAAAGCCCTGGCGGGGTGCGATCGGGCTGCTCATCCCTAGGGGATCGCCGAGCAATGGTGTTTCGAGGGTCTCAGGGGCAAGGTTGAGGTCAGGCATAGGGGCTGTTCGCTGCGGGAGTTGGAGATCATCATTTGTTGTAACAAATTATCACAATCCTCTGGGTCTCGCTGCCCCCATTCTCGCGATCGCCGCCCCATCCTGATAACTACTTTTCGAGAAACAGCGATCGCGGCCGCCCCCTGTTTTGCAGAATCCTCTGTCGTCACCAGCGAAGCAGGCTATAATCGCCACATATTCCAAATTTCCCTGTCCTCCAGATCGACGATTGCACAACCGTGATTGCCATCTACCCCGGCAGCTTTGATCCCATTACATTAGGACACCTTGACATTATTGAGCGAGGGAGTCGCCTGTTTGAGGGCATTATTGTTGCTGTCCTGTGTAATCCGCAAAAGTCGCCGCTGTTTCCTGTGCCCCATCGACTCGTCCAGATCGAAGCCTGCACCCAGCATCTACCCAATGTCACGGTTGAGAGTTTCTCAGGGTTAACAGTAGACTATGCAAGGTTACGCAATGCAGGCGCAATTTTACGGGGGCTACGGGTTCTCTCTGACTTTGAAAAAGAGTTACAAATGGCCCACACGAACACAACGTTGTGTAAAGAGTTGGAAACCATTTTTTTAGCTACGTCAACCGAGTATAGTTTTTTAAGTAGTAGCGTGGTTAAAGAGATTGCCCAGTTTGGTGGTGTTGTCGATCACCTTGTTCCTGTCAACGTTGCCCAAGATATCTACCGATGCTTCAACAAGACTCCCCCCGCAGTGACGCTGAATACAACAATCAAGTGAATCCTCAAACGCCCCTAGGTGAGTCGCATCCGCTGGGCTACGATGTGCAGACGGAGTTGAATCGCCTCGAAGAACTCATTTTAGATAATCCTCGCGTTCCGTTTACCCGCAAAACGGTAGTGGACGAGGAACAATTGCTCGATCATTTAGATGTGATCCGGGTGAATTTGCCGGTGGCGTTTGAGCAGGCGATCGCGATCATTCGCCAAAAAGAAGAAATCCTCCTCCAAGCCGAAGAATACGCCCAGGAAATCATCGCCACGGCCCAAAATCAAGCCGCCCAACTCCTCAATGACAGCGGCTTGGTACGCCAAGCCGAAGCCGAAGCCGCCCAAATTCGCCAACAGATCCAACAGGAATACGAAGAACTGAAACAGCAAACAGCGGCGGAAATTGAGCAAATGCGGATGCAGGCGATGCAAGAACTCGAACAAATGCGTCAAGACGTTCTCTATGAGTGCGATGACATCCAAGATGGTGCGGATGACTACGCTGACGCTGTGCTGACCCGGTTAGAAACGCAGTTAAGCGATATGCTGCGGGTGGTGCAAAACGGTCGGCAACAGTTGCGAGAAGAAATCGCCGCAGCGGATAACCCAAATATTAACTAAGCGTCTTCAGTTGGGGCAGGTGGGGTATGGCACAAGCACGGAAGCCAGGGCAGCGGCAAAGTACCGCTCAAGGTTCTGCTGATGAACAGTATATTTCGCTGTCGGATTTGATGGCGGTGTTGTCGGGGGTGGTGGGCGATGGGGCCCGCCGGGATGAGGTGATCGCACCTCCGACTCAACCCACCCAACGCCCCCCCCGCCGTAAAACTAGCCCCCCTGATTCCCTCACGCCCCAACCCCCAACCCCCCGCAAAAAAGGGCATCTCGTCCCCCTCCCCCATCCCCACACCCGCCCCCCAGAGGAGATGCCTGCCCCGCAGCATCCGGGTGCATCGTCCTTGATGCGCCTTGCCGACGGTGAGGCGAAAACCGTGGAGGAACTCTCTCAGGATCTGTGGGAAATGAAGTTGGTGGCGCTGTCGGATTCGGACTATTACAATCGGGAAATTTTGCAACTGAAGCGGCGTTTTCTCTGGTTGGCGGGTTTGGCGGCGGGGGCGATCGCCGTCTTGGGGGGTGCTCTGGGCTGGGCGATCGTGAATCTGAAAGATGCCCAAATTACCGCCGCTCGCTACGATGATGCGATCGCCACCAATCGCCGCCAACTCGAACAACTCGAAACCGAAACCCTCAGCACCCTAGAAGCCCGCATCGACCAACTCCAAACCAACGTCCCCGAAGACCTCACCCAAGACATCGAAAGCGCCCGCAAAGACGTGGATGTGATCAAACTTCAACTCGACGACATGGAAAACACAATCAACGCCCACGACAAAGCCCTCTCCGTCCTGGTCAATGCGATGCAGGGGTTAGTCGGGAAAGACGAAGACTAGCCCCTGCAAATCGAACCCTCGACATTCTCGCCGTTAAATCAAAGATTATAACGGGGGATTCTGACTTCACTGGGTTTGAGAAATACTGGATTCACGTTTTAACCCTGATCAGCTTCTAGTTTCAGCGGTTCTGACGATCCCTCACTGCCCTACTCCAGGCTAGATCACGACTTACAGCGGAGTCGTCGAAGGCGAACAAGAGTCCGATTGTTTCGGTTGAACCCGAGAAATCAATTGAAATTCGTTTTCAGAACTAGGCTGTTGGTGAGAGAAGAAAGACCGTGAAGCATTGCCGGAAGTGGGTTGAGATTGCATCGAAACATGAAGTAATATTGTCATCGTCATCGCAAGAATTAAGCGTTCCCACATTTTGATAATCTCCTTTCCCCACACTGTACGTTCAGTATAATTGACATTCTCTGGGCAAGGAATATTTATGATGATTCTGCAACATACGGCTGCTCACGTGCCGACGTTATAACCAAGGGCGGCTAGATCAAGGCCGGTCAATGCCATCGTGTGGCGGTTGCTCTCTTGGGGTAGTGCATTAATGCACTACCATCTGGCTTACCAGTCTTTCAACTATCAGGATCTTCATCTGGTAATGCCGATTGAATGGTCTTGTTATAGATAATCCGGCCGGGGGTGGTATAGACGTATTGGAATTGGAACGGTTCACCCTGCGGATTCTCGACGGTGCGGATTAATCGTGTCGGCAGATAATGAGATTCACCCCGGCGATCGCCATAACAGCGCATTCCGGCCATCTCTGCTGCGTTTACGGCGATTTCTTCCTCCTTGGCACTGACCAAAATCTCACCGCTATAACGAAGCCAAATATATTGGTGAATATTGAGGCAGCCCTGCTCAAATGCCTGTAACGCATCATCCATGGAGGCAAAGCGACGATCAAGACCGGATTTAATGCGATCAAGCACTTCATCACCGGATGTCACTAAGGAGTCTCGCACAAACTGAGGATTTTCCAGGGTCAAGTAATAGCACCCCAAGACCATATCCTGGGAAGGTGTGATAATCGGCTCCCCCGTAGCGGGGGATAGGATATTGTAGCAAGCCATCATTAAGAGCCGCGCTTCGGCTTGGGCTTCAATGGAAAGGGGAACGTGTACCGCCATCTGGTCGCCGTCAAAGTCAGCGTTAAACGCGAGACAAACGAGGGGATGAAGTTGGATGGCGCGGCCTTCGACGAGAATCGGCTCAAAGGCTTGAATGCCCAAACGGTGGAGGGTAGGGGCGCGGTTCAGGAGGACAGGGTGGCCCACGATCACATCTTCAAGCACATCCCACACGGCACTATCGCCCCGCTGAATCAGTTTTTTCGCCGCTTTGATGTTGTTCACCAGGCCACTTTTAATCAGCCGGTGGATCACAAAGGGCTGAAAGAGTTCGATCGCCATCTCACGGGGTAGACCGCACTGATAAATTTTCAGCTTCGGCCCCACCACGATCACAGACCGTCCGGAATAGTCCACCCGTTTTCCTAACAGGTTTTGGCGGAAGCGACCCTGTTTCCCTTCGATGATGTCTGAGAGGGATTTTAAGGGGCGGTTATTCGCTCCTACCACAGTGCGACCCCGACGGCCATTGTCAATCAGTGCGTCTACCGCCTCCTGCAACATCCGTTTTTCATTGCGGACAATGATTTCCGGAGCAAGGATTTCCTGGAGGCGAGCGAGACGATTATTGCGATTGATTACCCGACGATAGAGGTCGTTTAAATCTGAGGTGGCAAACCGGCCGCCATCGAGTTGAACCATGGGCCGCAGATCTGGAGGAATGACCGGAAGGTAAGACAAAATCATCCATTCAGGCCGTGCCCCTGTAGCAATAAAGTTATTAATCACCCGCAGGCGCTTAATCAGCTTGGCGCGTTTTTGACCCTTGGCTCCGGCGATTTCTTCCCGTAGTCGTTCTGCTTCTTCTTCGAGTTTGATTTCTTCGAGCAAGCGTTGGACGGCTTCGGCTCCGATCCCCACTTCGATGCCTTCGAGTTGGGATTCTTCTTCGTAGAGTTGCTCTTCAATTTCGAGCCACTGATCTTCGGTGAGCAGTTGGCGGTAGCTGAGGTTGCTGGCATTGCCGGGATCGAGGACAACGTAGGCGTTGAAGTAGACGATCTGTTCTACATCCCGCAGGGCTATGTCGAGCAAGATGCTCAAATAACTGGGAATCCCTTTGAGATACCACACATGGGTGACGGGGGCGGCGAGTTTGATGTAGCCCATGCGGTGACGACGGACGCGGGATTCGGTGACTTCCACGCCGCAGCGTTCGCAGACAATGCCGCGATGGCGAACGCGCTTATATTTCCCGCAATGGCATTCCCAATCCTTCGCGGGGCCAAAAATGCGCTCACAGAACAAGCCATCCATTTCCGGCTTCAGGGTGCGGTAGTTGATCGTTTCGGGTTTGGTGACTTCCCCGACGAGTTGACTGTTGGGGAGGGTGCGCTCGCCCCATTGCCGGATGCGATCAGGAGAGGCGATACTAATTTTGACATAATCAAATCTATCATTACTACGAGATCCAATGTTGCTAGGAGTATGCCACTCTTTCTTCATTGAACGACTTCTTACAGTTGAACTTTCCCCCGATCCTGAATCTGAATCTGAATCTGAATCTGAATCTGAATCTGAATCTGAATCTGAATCTGAATCTGAATCTGAATCTGAATCTGAATCTGAATCTGAATCTGAATCTGAACCTGAATCTGAACCTGAATCTATGGATGATTGTTCAGATAAGCCTTCATCAATGGAATCTTGCTCAAGTATTTCTTCTTTTTGATCTAAATTAGCATCAGTGGATGGTTCTTTATCAATGGCATCCTGCTTTAAAGGTATCTCTTTTGCTTCATAATAATAAATAACCCGTTCTACTTCTACCGTCAGTCTTGCAAAAATTGACTTTGTAGATACCTCTAAATCAATTGAAGAAACAAACCTATCGACCCGTATTTCTACAGTATCAGACGTTTGAGGGTCAACCTTGATTTTTCCAGATGAAATATGCCATGTTATATCTTTGGGTAAATTAATTTTACATTTTTGTTGATCATAGCCGATGGCTTTGAATTGCTGAGGCTGATCAACTGTTAATATTACGTTGTTCGGTTCTATTTTGAGTCCACGCAATACAGCCGGAATTAAAATCACAGCTTCTTCGCTAACTCTGGCATTAGCCTCCTGCCCACAAAAACGACTAACCTTGGAAAAAAATTTCCCAAGCTGTTTATAAAAGAAGTGCTGATGATCGCGAATCAAACCTTGTAAGCCTTTAACGCTATCTAAACAATTATTCTGTTCCTCATTTACCAAGTCAGATGTTGTTGATTGAACATCTTGATCAGCGGGCATCAGGACTTCTTCAATATGCTGATCTCCAGGAAGTGTCTTGACCTCATAAGCCAGAAGTTTAAAAATAAAAGAAGCAATTTCGCTAATGATTGAAACTGTGCGAAAAATATGTCTTGGTGTTCTTGTCCATTTTGGTGCAGTTGTCGATGTCACCCGCACCCAATACTCACCTTTAGCCGTGTGATTGGCTTGATACAGACCTGCTTCAGTGATGATTCCACCCGTCGCATTCCAAACTACAGAACCAGGATCAATTTCTTCACGAAACTGATCGCGCCCTATCACTTCAAACTGTTGTTTACAACCTGGTTCTACAATAGCGGAAGAAGGTCGTAACTCTAAGCGTCGTAAAACGGGTAATAATTCAACCTCAACAATATCGGTAAGCTCCCCATACGTTGCTTGTACTATTACGGAACGCGCATCGTAACCCGCCCGAAAGATACCTTGCTGATTAATATTACCGCCGCGATCGCAATTCCATGACACGCCATTTAACTCAATAAATAGACCACTTTGGTCATAACCTTCAACGCTAAAATATTCATACTCTTCGGGTTGTAGCTGACTGTGAGTTGGAAAAATCTTGATCTCCGTTAATATTCGGGGAATGATAATTTTTTGCGTTGCGGTAAACTGATCAACTTGAACTTGAATAGTACATTTCCCAAACCTTTCGCTATCTGCTTTGAACCGACCATCCTGATTGATCGAACCGAGATGAGAATTAACTTTAATTGACCAGCGGGGTTGATCCAGTTCATATCGATTGCCATACTGATCTAAACCGTAGGCTTCAAAAGTATAGCTTTTCCCTGGATTAATTTCGGTTGAGTCTGGTGTGGCGATCGCAACTTCAACTAATCTAGGCGGTTCAAACACTTGTAGCCAAATTGTGTCAGTTATACTTCCACATTGTGCTGTGATCGCAACCCTTTCAGATTGATATCCTGCTTGAAAGTAATTTTCCAAAATGCTGCCTGATGAACTTGACCATTCTACATTGTCAACGGCAATTGAATTTCCATACTGATCCAAACCTTCAACCGATAACCATACACATTCACCATAATACAGTCTTGATTCAGAATTGATGATATTCAATTGTGCCAAGCGAGGCGGCTCTAAAACCGCAATTGTCACCTGTTTCTGTACATCTCCTACCGATGCTGTGATTGTACAATTTCCAAATTGTGATCCGGCAAAGAAAACATTATTTTCAATCCACCCAAACCCTTCAGAACATTGCCAATTTACATCATCAACAGAAAATTGATTACCATACTGATCGTACCCTTTCACGATCAACTGAGTGCTTTCATTTGGGTAAAAATTTGATTGAGATAAATCAATCCTCAGCCGACTTAAAGACGGTTTTTCATAAACCTCAAACTTTCTTGTGGCAGCAATGTCATTAACCCTTGCTGTCACTGTAAATATTCCAGCTATATTGCCAACAATCAATAATCCAGCTTCATTGATCAGATTTTGTGATCCTTTCACTGACCACTGAACTTTATCAATAGGGAATGCTTTTCCTCGTTGATCAAAACCCTGTACTTGAAAATGGATCTGCTCACCAGTCATCAATCGACAATTACCATCCGGTTTAATTTTTAACTGAGCTAAATAGGCTTTCTCTCGAACTGGGAGCCGTAATGTAGTGGAAACAAAGCTAATAGTTGCTTTAATTGTAACTGAACATTCTTTTTGGGGAGCGGTAAACTTGCCATTTTGATCAATGACTCCTTGATCGGCTTGCCAATCAATTGGCCAAGTTATATTGATTGGTTCACCCTTTTGATCTTTTCCTTTTATGAATAATTGATATTGATGACCCGGCTGTAAAATATCTTCTGGTTCAACAATATGAATTTGAGCAAGTAGAGAAATCGGTGAACCTTCAAGAATTTTAATGAGTTGATCACCCTTGCTATTCGTGATCACACCCCAATGATCACCAACTATATACAATCGATCATGCTGAATCTGCCATAAAATCTGATTGAGCTTGCCAGGATAATAGTTTTTAAGCAATCCGACTTGAGAAGATAATTTTAGTTCAATTGTTTTCTTTTTGTTGACAATTGTGTAAACCGTGCAATCAGTGATTAAATTCCCTGAATCAACATAAATTTTTGTAGGATTGTGAGGTTCGATTTTAATGGTGTTTTGTTTCAACGATTCATTAACCCAGGACTCATCCTTCTTCAACCCTTTTGTTTGAGTTATAAACCAAAAACCACCAATTACAGCCATTGAAATAAAAGAAGTAGCAAGTGCTAGCATTAAGAACAGAATCCCAAATCCTGTATTTAAAATAAATCCCCAAAAATTTTGCCAAAACTTAGATGTTTCCAATTTCCAGAAATTTAAAATTCCCTCAGGACTGAGCGCAATGATTGCTTTAGATTGAGGATCGATTGCGATCGCAATAACTGGCTTCCCAATTTCCTTCAGCGTCTTAAAATTTTTCCCTTCTCGCCAGAGCCATAATCGTACTGTTTGATCCTTGCTACCACTTAACAAGATCTCACCCGATGGACTCAGCGCAAGACAATTAACGGATTCAGTATGCTTTTTGAGAGTTTTGTCTAGTTTCCCTGTCCGCAGTTGCCAGATCCGAATCGTTTTATCATCACTCGCACTAATTAACGTGTCATTATCTGGCGTGACAATTGCTGTAACCTCAGATTGATGCTGCTTAAATGTCTTGTCCTTTTTCCCAGTGCGTACATTCCATGAATGAATCTCGCCGCTGGCTTCTCCCGTAATTAAAAGCTCTCCATTTGGTGAGAAGACTAAACAAGTGACCTTGCTTTGATGGAATATGTTTTTGAGCAAACAAGCAGATGGTATAGCCCAAACCAAAACTCGATCGCCACAGATTCCAGCGATGTGGTTTCCCTGTGGGCTTAGGGTTATTGCACTGATTGTGTTACTGGGAATACAGTTCTGCGGAGATTGATACGCCATTATCAACCGGCTCCAGTGATTAAATGTTTTTACTCAGTGTATTATGAGTTCAATGATTGTGCATCTAAATGGCACATCGAAAAAAAGAAAAAACTAGCCTTCAGGGAAAAAGGTGAGAGGCTAGAAGAGGAAGACTCAAGGAAAAAAGCTCATGGCAAAGGGATTTGGTCGGGTCAAACGCCGCCGAGAGAACCTGGAAGCGTCAATGGACAGACTGAGTTTACTCAATACACTCATCCCGTGGGAGGTCTTTGCGGAGTCTTTAGGGCAACTAGAGACCAAAGAGCGCAAGAGCCGAGCGGGGCGCAAGCCCATCGACCGCTTGCAGTTATCTTAAATGTGCAAAGAAGACTCCCACTATAAAGCGAGTCCGAGTAGAGTTACCGAAGGTAACGGCGGACGTGCCTTTTAGTGGCGAGATGAATTTGCACCAACAAACAAATCGAGCGACAGCGAGTCCTTAATTTT
>NZ_JAQMTY010000077.1 GCF_028330765.1 Spirulina subsalsa CS-330
AAAAAGGGGGGAACGCAAAAAAGTCCCCCTTTTTAAGGGGGATTTAGGGGGATCAAACGCAGACGAGGCCAACATTTGAACGTTATGTATAAGCAGTAGCCCTAGGGGAGAGGGAACTGGAAAAATGGATCGGCTCCCCTCTCCCAGAGGGAAAGGGGTTGGGGTGGCTTGTCGCGACCCGGGTTTACATTAGAGTAAGCCCACGAAATGGAGTAACCCTTTCCCGCTGATCAGTTCCACAATCAGGGCGAGGAAGCCGAGCATGGCAAGGCGACCGTTCCAGATTTCGGCGGCGGTGGTCATGCCCCATTCCCAGCGTTCGGGGGGGTAGATTTTGGTTTTGCCCACTTGGACGACTTGGGCGAAGGTTTTGGGGGGTTGGTCGAGGGCGGTGTGAACGAGGTCGGTGAGGGCGTTGATAAATTCGGGATGGGTGTTGAGGGCCGGAACGCGGCGAAATTCGTGAATACCGGCTTCTTCGGCAATTTCACGATATTCGATGTCGATTTCTTGGAGGGTTTCGATGTGCTCGGAGACGAAACTAATGGGGACGACGACGATCTGTTTGATGCCGGATTGGCCGAGTTCGACGAGGGCATCTTCGGTGTAGGGTTTGAGCCATTCTACCGGGCCAACGCGACTTTGATAGGCGAGGGTGTAGGGGTTAGGACGGCTGAGGGTGGCCATAATTTGCCGGGTGCAGTCTTCGATTTCTTTTTGGTAGGGGTCGCCGGCTTCTTCGACGTAGCTGAGGGGGACACCGTGGGCGCTGAAGAAAATATGGACGGGGTCGGGGTTTTCAAACTGATCGAGTTCCTGGGCGATCAGTTGGGCCATGGCGTTGAGATACTGGGGGTGTTTGTACCAGGAGGGGACGACGGTGTAGTTGAGTTGGCGGAGTTCGGGGTCGTCTTGCCACAGTTGTTCGAGGAGGCGAAATGAGGAGCCGGTGGTGCTGATCGAGAACTGGGGATAGAGGGGCAGGATGACGAGTTTGGTGATGTGGTCGGCTTTGATGCGGGCGATCGCTTCTTCGGTGAAGGGATGCCAGTAGCGCATGCCGATGTAGACCTTGGTGTCTGTGCCTTGGTCTTTTAGTTGTTGGGCAAGGGCTTCGCCTTGGGCTTCGGTGATTTGGCGCAGCGGCGAGCCGCCCCCAATTTGGCGATAGTTATCTTGGGAGACGGAGACGCGGCGACTGGAGATGAACCAGGCCAAGGGTTTTTGCAACCACGGCACAGGGAGCCGAATGATTTCTGGATCTGCAAAGAGATTAAACAAGAAGGGGCGTACATCTTCTAGGGTGTCGGGCCCCCCAAGATTTAATAACAGGACTCCTATCCGATCCATTGTGATAATAGCTTTTGTTAATTTTTAGATTCTTGACTAAGTTTAACAATATATTCCCCCCCTCGATCAGTTTGGGGGAGTATCATCCAAGTTTATCAACGCAGCGGGGGTTAAATGGCGACAGTTTTACGGGCATGGAGTTACCGATATCAATGGATCTATGACACGGTGTCGGCGATCGCATCCCTGGCCGTGGGGGGAGAAGAGCGGTTTCGCCGCTTACCGCTCCAAGGCTTAGAGATTACCCCTGAGACCCGCGTGCTCGATTTATGTTGTGGTGCGGCCCCGGTGACCCAGATTTTGGTGCAGCAGTCGGAGCAGGTGACGGCGTTGGATGCGTCCCCGCTGGCGATCGCCCGCGCCCAAGCCGTCGCCCCCCAAGCCACCTACGTCGAAGCCTTTGCCGAGCAGATTCCCCTGCCCGATGCTCAGTTTGATCTCGTCCACACTTCAGCGGCGTTACATGAAATGAAGCCGGAGCAGTTACAGCAGATTCTCCAGGAGGTGTATCGGGTGCTACGACCGGGGGGCGTGTTTGCCCTGGTGGATTTCCATCCGCCGACGAATCCGCTCTTTTGGCCAGGAGTGGCGATGTTTCTCTGGCTGTTTGAAACGGAAACGGCTTGGCAATTACTGCGCACGGATTTAGCAACAACGTTGCAGGCGGTGGGGTTTGAACGGTGCGATCGCACCCTTTACGCCGGCGGCAGTTTACAGGTGATCCAAGCCTACAAACCCAATTCGTAGATGCTTAAGATATAGCGGCCGCGACTGTTGGCGTTGTAACTATTCACCATCACCCGATAGGTTCCATCACAGGGCAGATCCACCACAATCCGCGAATTACTACTGCGATCGCTCAGATCGTCATTGTCCGCAATCTGAGCATCACGGGGATTGAACAGAAAAAGATAGGTATCAAACGCCTCACTTTCGAGATCGATCGCTACCGTTTGACCTGCTTGCCCGGTAAAACTGTAGATATCGTACACACTGCCGTCCGTGGGCAGCGTCGCATCGGTGTCGTCTAAACTGCCAGCCTCGCGACGGAGGGGATCAATCGTCAAGTCTAAGGGCGCAGGATAACGCGGCTCCGCCAAAATCGCAGTCCAGTAGCGGGACGCACCTTGATCCCCCTGCACCGCATAGCCAATCCCCACATCCACATATTCCGGTCGTAGTAATGCCTCCCGGTTGACCTGATCCCGCTGCCACGCTGCCACCAGATCCGGGGCTTGGGCCTGTTGTCCAATCAGTTGCACCACATTCATCGCCTGATAGCTAGCCTGTTGCGCCAGTTGGGTATCGAGGAGATCCGCCGGCATCCCTTGCCAATCGGTGGTTCCGGTGGCGGCAACGTCCCCCACATAGTCCTGCGCCACGGTTGTTAATGCCGCATTCAAGCGCAACGCGGGCACACAGGCCTGTTGTCGGGCTGTATTGATCACCGTTAAGACTGAGCCATCGGGGTCAGGGGCCGCAGCCTGCGATCGCACCTGCACATTGGGTGTTGAGTCACGGCCTGCCCCCAACACGATCGACCAATAGTGATTAAAGTCCGAGGTGCGATTAAACCCATACCCCAAACCCACATCCGTGAACTCCGGATCGAGCAAATTCATCCGGTAGCCGGGACTATCGAGCCATTTTTCCAAAACCCAGCGAATATTAGCCCGGCCAGCGGCGATGTTTTCCCCGACGCGGCCCCCATAGCCAAAGTTGACTACCCGTTCATCGGTGTAGAGACCGGTTTGATCGGTTTGGGAAAAAAAGTTGTCCACCGCCATCGCTTGGGCGTGGGCTTGGGCCGCTGCGGTCAATTGCTCGTTCAGGGTTAAGGGGGAGAGGCCCGCTTGCGATCGCTCCTGATTAATCAACTCCAACAACCCCTCCACATCCGGCGTAGCGGCCTGGGCTATGAAATCCGGCGGTGGAACGCTGGCGATCGCGCCTGCCCCGAACCAATGGGGATATCCATAACTCAATCCCAACCCAAGCACAGTCGTGGTTAAGATTGAACGCATCATCACAGCGGAAACCATAGGCGTAATTGAAGCAGGGGGCAACTCAACAGTTTAAGAACAACAATCCTGATGCACTCGAAACATGACCATCACAGGTTGGATCACACCCAGAACCACAGGGTTGAATTCGGCAACAGCATCATAGTGCAGGATCGGATCTCTGGCTAAATTAGCACAGGTCTGAACCGACATATACTCTTCCTACAAGCCGATGGGCGACTGGGCAGGGTTTCTTGGGAAAAATCATCGTGGCCAACGACTCCCCCGCCCGCATCCCTCCCTACCCCATTGTTTGGTATTGCCTCCCTCCCGATCCGTCGATCTTGACCCCAACACGCGCCTCAACAACTCTGATGACATTTGTGTTTTGGATGTCGTTAATTTGACTCGGACTATAGCGATCCTCAATCAATCGGAGATCTGATCTCCTCATCAACAAGGGGCTTAAGCCCCTTGTCTGAGTGCATCCCAGTTATGCAATCCCTCACCCAACCCTCTCCTGAGGGAGAGGGCTTTTGGCTCCTTTCTCCTGCGGGAGAAGGGCTGGGGATGAGGGTGCTCCCTGGCGAGCCATGGGAATCTGTAAAAGTGGGATGCACCCCCTTGTCTGTTCATGAATCAAATAAGATTGCGATATGTATTTTTGTAACGAAAATGTCCAGGTAGGATGACAAAAATATGCGGTGAACACAGGGCATCAAGTAACAACTAGAAATAAAACTGTAATTTTATTTACAAAATAAGAGGCAAATCTTGCAATCATTAACTGTTCAGAAGTGCCTGAACATGAGGTCTGGCAAGACGTTTCATCGATTTTGATCAAAATCAAGCGCACTCGTGGACGTTAAGCTTTGTCTTCAGCGTGAGCAATTATCAGGTAGTACAGATAAAGGTTTTCACAAGTTTTTCACACGTTCTCTTTTATCTTAAATGTGCAAAGAAGACTCCCACTATAAAGCGAGTCCGAGTAGAGTTACCGAAGGTAACGGCGGACGTGCCTTTTAGTGGCGAGATGAATTTGCACCAACAAACAAATCGAGCGACAGCGAGTCCTTAATTTT
>NZ_JAQMTY010000078.1 GCF_028330765.1 Spirulina subsalsa CS-330
CAGGATAAATCAATGGCGTTAGTCGTTGAGCCTAGCAACCCTCTGCAACTCTCGTTGTTTGAGTGGATAAATGGTCAGGTAACTGGCTGTTCAGAATCCCCCACTATAGCCCGTAGGGTTTAGTGGGGGAGTATGTCAATCGGATTTCCAAGCCGATCCCTGGATCGAGCAATCCTAAATCAGATCGGGACAGGCAAGGGGCTTAAGCCCCTTGTTTCTCAAGGCTGAGGGTTTCAAACTCAAATAGGATTGCGATCGTCAAGGCTTCAGGGCAATCGGTTGATTTGATGAATCTTGCTCTGCTTAAAACCGAGATTTTGTCCCTCATCCGCGCCAAATCTTAACCCGTGATCAGATTCTTGAACATGTTTGGGGATATGACTTTATGGGAGATTCTAATATTATTGAAGTGTATGTGCACTATCTACGTTTGAAATTAGAAGCTGAGGGCGAGTCTCGCCTCATTCAGACGGTGCGTGGGGTGGGCTATGTCCTGAGAGATGAGTGATTGACCCTCAATGATTGACTGTCAAAACAACGGTGCAATCAGACCCGTTAATTGTTGCATCACCATACTCCGCTGCAAAAATACTGCTCCCCGTCGAGTCCCGATGTTGGGGCGCGATCGCACCTGTTTCAGAGAGGGTAATCAGTACAAATAGACTCACAAGAGTGATCGTACACCAGTTCTATCGTTCATGGGTCTGAATTTTGGGTCACTCAAGGGTGCGGCTCCGGAAAGGCGCGATCGCATCACGAGATACCCCGCAGCAGGAGCAAATCCAGTTACAGTTGATTATTAGGATGATTAAACCTGCGTTACAGAACAGAACATAAATATGCACTTAAGCGAAGTCACTCACCCCAATCAGTTGCACGGCCTTTCCCTCCGGCAACTGGAAGAAATTGCGCGGCAAATTCGGGAAAAGCATCTGCAAACGATCGCGGCTAGTGGTGGACATCTCGGCCCCGGTTTGGGAGTGGTGGAACTCACCCTAGCCCTCTATCAAACCTTGGATTTGGATCAGGATAAAGTCCTGTGGGATGTGGGCCACCAAGCCTATCCCCACAAATTGATCACCGGACGTTACAACGACTTCCACACCCTGCGCCAAAAAGACGGGGTGGCGGGCTATCTCAAACGCTCCGAAAGTCGGTTTGATCACTTTGGGGCGGGCCATGCTTCGACGAGTATTTCTGCTGCTTTGGGAATGGCGATCGCCCGCGATCTGGCCGGTGAAGATTATAAATGTGTCGCGATCATCGGCGATGGCTCCCTCACCGGTGGGATGGCCCTTGAAGCCATTAACCACGCCGGACACCTGCCCCACACCCGCCTCATGGTTGTCCTCAACGACAACGAAATGTCCATCTCCCCCAACGTCGGCGCGATCTCCCGCTACCTCAACAAAGTCCGCCTCTCCGACCCGATGCAATTCCTCTCCACCAACCTTGAGGAACAATTGCGCCACCTGCCCTTCGTCGGCGACACCATTACCCCCGACATGGAACGCCTCAAAGAGAGCATGAAACGCCTCACCGTCCCCAAAGTGGGCGCAGTGATCGAGGAACTCGGCTTTAAATATTTCGGCCCCGTCGATGGTCACAACCTCGAAGAACTGATCAGCACCTTCCACCAAGCCCATAAAATGCCTGGGCCCGTCCTCGTTCACGTTTCCACCACCAAGGGCAAAGGGTATGCGATCGCCGAAAACGACCAAGTCGGCTACCACGCCCAATCCCCCTTCGACCTCACCACCGGCAAAGCCTACCCCAAGAAAAAACCCACCCCCCCCAGCTACTCCAAAGTCTTCGCCCACACCCTCACCACCCTCGCCGCCAATAACCCCAAAATTGTCGGCATCACCGCCGCCATGGCCACGGGCACAGGTCTCGACAAATTGCAGCAAAAATTACCCAAACAATATATTGATGTGGGCATTGCGGAACAACATGCCGTTACCCTCGCCGCTGGGATGGCCTGCGAAGGCGTGCGCCCCGTCGTCGCCATCTATTCCACCTTCCTGCAACGGGCCTACGACCAAGTCATCCATGATGTCTGCATTCAAAAACTCCCGGTGTTCTTCTGCATCGATCGCGCTGGCATCGTTGGCGCAGACGGCCCCACCCACCAAGGCATGTACGACATCGCCTATCTGCGTTGCCTGCCCAACCTGGTGATCATGGCCCCCAAAGACGAAGCCGAATTGCAGCAAATGGTGGTCACCGGCGTGAACTACACCAACGGCCCGATCGCGATGCGCTATCCTCGCGGCAATGGTGTGGGCGTGCCGCTGATGGAAGATGGCTGGGAGCCTCTCGAAATTGGCAAAGGTGAAATCCTGCGCAATGGTGATGATCTGCTGCTCTTGGGCTATGGCTCCATGGTGCAAACAGCGCTCCAAGTCGCGGAACTCTTGGGTGAGCATGGCATCGGCGTGACGGTGATCAATGCTCGCTTTGTGAAGCCCCTCGATACGGACTTAATCGCACCCTTAGCCCAACGGATCGGCAAAGTGGCCACCCTAGAAGAGGGCTGTCTACCGGGTGGATTCGGTTCAGCTGTGCTTGAAGCCTTGCAAGACCATGATATTCACGTCCCCGTGAAACGCTTCGGTGTCCCGGATATCCTCGTCGATCACGCCACCCCCGATCAGTCCAAAACGGATCTGGGCTTAACGGGTTCCCAAATCGCCGAGCAACTGCGTACCATCTTTTTCTCGGCAGAGAAATCTTCAGCAACAGTGTAAGTTCTTTACCCGGTCACATTGTTTGTGATCGGGGTCTTCGTAAACAAAAAAAAATTATGGATAGTAGTACTCTGACAATGTCTCACAATGAGCATTTAAATTCAAGTTCATTGAAAAAGTTTACAATTAACGGATTATTTGGATTTAAAAATGTAGAAATCTCTTTTGAGAAACAATCTATAATTTTAATTGCTGAAAATGGAGCAGGAAAGACAACCATTTTAAATGCTTTATACTATTCAATTTCACGTAATTTCTCCAAATTAAAAACCATTGATTTTGATTCAATTATTCTGGATTTTGAATCGGCAGCCAGTGTTACAATCAAAAAAGATGAATTAGTTGATGATTTAATTGAATTTGATATCCTTAGAAAGTATTTGCCTACACGCGAAATATTATCGCTGCAAAGATTGTCAGAGCGAGGAATGTCATATCATTATATTCTTCGACGAGCAGAAATGTTGTTAACAAGATACACAAGATTTTCAAGAAAAGAAATTTCTGAATTATTAGAGTCTCACTTTACAAATGATTCTGGAGTTATCGAAAAAGAAAATAGTACAACTCGAGAAAATGCAAATGAATGTGTTTTATATTTTCCAACTTACAGGAGAATCGAAGAAGATCTTAATAGCTTAGGCTATCAAAATGACGAATTCAATGAAAGTTTCTTGGGAAAAGAAGAAAGCCTTATTCAATTTGGAATGAATGATGTTGTCGAAAAAATCGATAAGATAACACAAGAAATTAAAGATTCTGCACTAAATCTGTTTTCCAAAGTAACCGGTGAAATGCTGACCCAGTTTGTAGATAATGAAGCGGTCACACTAGAAATGAGACAAAGCCTTAAACCAGATACATTGAAAATTATTTTAGGTCGTGTAGGAGAGAAAAATATTTCTAAAGAAAACAGAAAGAAAATCGAAGATCTGGTGAATTCTGAAAGAATAAATAATTCTGAAAATAATCAATTAGTATATTTTCTGTTTAAGCTTCTCAGTCTTTATGAGCAACAAAAGAAAAAAGATGAATCAATTAAGAATTTTGTTGAAATCTGCAATCAATATCTCAGTCGAAAGAAATTAATTTA
This sequence comes from Spirulina subsalsa CS-330, assembly GCF_028330765.1. Lineage (GTDB taxonomy): Bacteria > Cyanobacteriota > Cyanobacteriia > Cyanobacteriales > Spirulinaceae > Spirulina > Spirulina subsalsa_A. The sequence continues at coordinate 3,844 of NZ_JAQMTY010000078.1, forward strand.
TGATGAAGTTAATGTAAAAATATATATCACGCAGACCGAAGAAGATCGGAAAATTAAATTTAAATACTTATCTTCAGGAGAAAAGCAAATTATTTCGATTTTCTCTAAAATATATCTCGAAGAAAATGCAAAAGACTTTATTGTGTTATTTGATGAGCCAGAGCTTTCATTGTCTATCGAATGGCAAAGGCTTTTACTGCCAGATATTTTGAGATCCGGCAAATGTAAACTTTTAGTTGCCGTTACCCATTCCCCTTTCATTTTTGATAATGAGCTTAATCTAAATGCTCATGATCTAAATAGCTTTGTAAAGGAGTAATAAATGTCTGTTGACCAACTAAGGCAGTCTCGTGAAACTGCTACTGCTATTTTTATGCAATTCTCTAGGTTATTTAATAATAGAAGAGATAACTTATTTTGCTTTTTTGAAGGAAAAGATGCTCCATATTATGGAATTAGAATAAAAAATATTACCTGCATAGAAAATCCCCAAGCAATCCAATGTCAAGGGAAGAAAAATGTACGTAATTTGCACAGAATGATTTCAGCTAAGGCATACTATCAATCAGCGAAACTAGCTTACTTTATTGATCGAGATTTTGATAATAGTATCGCTGAAGAAGGGTTGCAAGGCATTATTTATGAAACTCCATGTTACTCAATCGAAAACTTTTATACCTCAATAAATAGCTTCAAATCTCTCCTTAAAGAAGAATTCGGTTTACAAGAATCAGATGCAGATTTTGAACAATGCTTAAATCTTTACAAGGACAGGCAAGCAGAATTTCATAGTGCTGTTGAAACTCTTAATGCTTGGATCGCTTGCCAGCGAGAAATCTCTAGTGATATCAAGTTATCAAAAATCAAAATATCAAAAGACATTAAAATCACATTATCAAGTGTTATGAATACATACACGCATGAAGACTTAGAAAGAAAATTCCCTGAAGCACCACCTATTTCACCCGATCAACTCCAAGAAAAGAAGCAAACTTTAAATTCAAAAAATCCTCAATGCAGTTTTAGAGGAAAATTTGAAATTGAATTTCTAAGGAAATTTATCACTCAACTTGTGGAAGATGCAAACAAAATAACTCCACAATACTTTCATGAAAAACGCTCAGTACAATTATCAATTCCAGGATCGGAAATTATACCTAGGCTCTCCCAACATGCCGATACACCTGATTGCTTGCGTGCTTATTTGTTGCAATTCAAGGTAGAGCGATAGCAAACATAAATTCAAAAGAAGTTGAATTCCTGATTTACTGCGGGCTTATCATTGACTCCCCCCGTAACTCGCGCTAACTTAATCAAGAAATGGGAGACGATCGCGCCCAATCTGACTTCGCCAAAGCCTCAGAACTGTGGGAACCTGGTCAAATCGATGCCCCCAAGCAAATCGAACGAGTCCGTGCTTCCATGAGACATCCACTGTAGAAATAGTGAATCGGAAATAACCATGACCTCAGCAATCCAAATACATCACCAATGAAAAAGGCGATCGCATAGGTGTGATGCTCGATATAGCTGCCTATGAACAACTGAGCCAACCCCTCGCTGCTGAACCCAAATGAATGCTGCGCTTATTGCCATACCGCAGAATCTTTGGTGGTCACGACCTTACTGAATCCACACTCGGAAACTCTGGGCTAAATTTAATGAACATCCACCGCAAGGTGATGGTATAGAACTCAGATTCAAAAGCGGGTAGCGAGAATCGAACTCGCAACTAAAGCTTGGGAAGCTTTCGTTTTACCACTAAACTATACCCGCATGGATTACCGACTATAGCAGATGATGCGCCGGGGCGACAAGGGGGCGCGATCGCTGGCTCCGCGATCGCTGGCTGCGCGATGGGTGGCTGCGCGATCGCACTCTAGGGATCAGACATCACCCCAAGGGCGATCGCGTTAAGGCACAATCAACACCGGACAAGGCGAGAGATTAATCACGCGGTTGGTGACACTTTCCGAGGCTCCCTCGTCCGTGAGACCCACACCGCGACAGCCCATAATGATTAAATCTGCCTCCATATCATCGGCTACATCGCAGATCGTGAAGGACACTTTGCCCTCTCGTTCGACGGTTTCAGCATCGAGACCCTGTTCCGTGAACAGCGTTTTTGCTCCCGCCAAGAGTTTCGCGACAGCCTCATGGGAGGTCATCACGGCACTCGCTTCCGCGTCTGGCTCCGGGGGTTCGACGACGGAGAGTAAAATCAGGCGGCTTTGATAGGTTTTGACCAGATTCGCCACAGTCTCCACAGCATGGCGGGTTTCTCGACTTTGATCGATGGGAAAGAGGATGGTTTTAAACATGGTTTGGTATCTCCAGTACACCTACTCCGGTAAAATCGGCTAGGAAGCGATCGCGGCTCACAGTGAGCCAGCCCAAAATCCCTAGTCTGATCGCACAGTCATACATCAATAGAATAGAACGCAATTTAGGAGGATATTTAGGATGGCCAAGAAAACAGTAGCAAATTTAACAGATGCAGAAGTAGCCGGTAAGCGCGTGCTCGTCCGGGCTGACTTCAATGTGCCCAAAGATGATCAAGGCGCGATCACCGATGATACCCGGATTCGTGCTGCTCTGCCGACGATTCAAACCCTGATTGACAAAGGCGCGAAGGTGTTGCTCTCTAGCCACATGGGTCGTCCGAAGGGCAAGGTGAATGAAGGGATGCGCCTCACCGCTGTGGCGGCTCGCCTGGGTGAATTGCTCGGCAAAGAGGTGAAGATGTGCAGCGATTGCATCGGCGATGCGGTGTCTAGTGTGGTGGCAGGCATGGCCAATGGTGATGTGGCGCTCTTGGAAAATGTGCGCTTCTACGCCGAAGAAGAAGCCAATGACCCCGCCTTTGCCGAAAAATTAGCCGCCAATGCGGATCTCTACGTGAACGATGCTTTTGGGACGGCTCACCGTGCCCATGCGTCCACGGAAGGGGTGACGAAATACCTCAGCCCCAGTGTGGCCGGGTTGTTGATCGAAAAGGAATTGGCCTATCTCCAAAATGCGATCGACAATCCCCAGCGTCCCCTGGCGGCGATCATCGGTGGCTCGAAAGTGTCGAGCAAAATCGGCGTGATCGAAACCCTGTTGGATAAGTGCGATACGCTCTTGATCGGCGGTGGGATGGTGTTCACGTTCTACAAGGCGCGGGGCTTGGCTGTGGGTAAGTCGTTAGTCGAAGAAGACAAGCTCGATTTAGCGAAGGAACTCGAAGCCAAGGCGAAGGAAAAGGGCGTGAATCTGTTGCTGCCCACGGATGTGGTGGTGGCGGACAATTTCGCCCCCGATGCGAAGGCTCAAACCGTGAGTGTGGAAGCGATTCCCGATGGTTGGATGGGTCTCGATATTGGCCCCGATTCGGTGAAAACCTTCCAAGCGGCCTTAGAAGAGTGCAAATGTGTGATTTGGAACGGGCCGATGGGCGTGTTTGAATTTGAAGCGTTTGCAGCCGGAACGGAAGCGATCGCCCACACCCTCGCCGACCTCACCCCCAAAGGCACGATCACGATTATCGGCGGCGGTGATTCTGTGGCTGCCGTGGAAAAAGTGGGCGTGGCGGAGAAAATGAGCCACATTTCTACCGGCGGCGGTGCGAGCCTCGAACTCCTCGAAGGCAAGGTGCTCCCCGGTATTGCGGCGCTGGACGAGGCCTAAACGGGGCATGGAGACCATGCCCCTACATGAACCTTTGACCATGGATCTCTCGTAGGGGTTTGGTCGCCAAACCCCCAACGTTTGTCACGATCGCACCACGGCCACTTCGCCCTGGCGCGATCGCACCTCCAAATGCACCAGCAGCGCATTAATATCCGCCGGATTCACCCCCCCAATCCGCGAGGCTTGCCCCACCGTTAAGGGGCGCACCTTCGCCAACTTTTCGCGGGATTCCATCGAAAGGGTACTAATGGCGAAATAGTCTAAATTCTCCGGGAGTTTCCGGTTTGCACTGCGGGCCACCTGGTCAATTTGGGTCTGTTGGCGTTGGATATAGCCGGAATATTTAATCTCAATTTCCGCCCCGTCTTTTTCTACTTTATTTAAGTCAGGATTACCTAAGCCATAACGGTCTAAATCGGCATAATGAATGCCTGGCCGCCGCAGAAGATCGGCGAGAGCGATCGCACCTTTAATCTTTTGATTCGTCTCCGCCATAATCTGTTGACCCGTCGGCTCATATTCTTTAACCCGATTCGTAGCAAGACGATCTTTTTCGGCGGCAATATTGGCATATTTGCGTTGGAACAATTCCCAGCGGCGATCGCCAATTAAGCCAATCTCCCGACCCAAGGGCGTTAACCGTTGATCCGCATTGTCCGATCGCAAAATCAAGCGATATTCCGATCGCGACGTGAGCATCCGATAGGGTTCCCGTAACTCTTTCGTACAAAGATCATCAATCAACGTGCCGATATAACTCTGTTCACGGGGGAAAATAATCATCTCTTTGCCTTGGGCAAAGCGCACGGCATTTACCCCCGCCACAAATCCCTGGGCCGCCGCTTCTTCATAGCCCGTCGTGCCATTCACCTGGCCCGCTGAAAAGAGCCCCGCAATTTTTTTTGTCATTAACGTCGGGTAACATTGCGTTGCTGGGAGATAGTCATATTCCACCGCATAGGCAGGGCGCAACATCGTACAGTGTTCCAACCCCGGCAACGTCCGCAATAATTCCAATTGCAACCGTTCCGGCAAGCCCGTCGAAAAGCCTTGAATATACAATTCTGGAATATCTCGCCCTTCCGGTTCAATGAAAATTTGGTGCGATTCTTTATCGGCAAACCGCACGATTTTATCTTCAATACTGGGGCAATAGCGCGGCCCTTTCGAGTCAATAAAGCCGCCGTAAATCGGTGTTAAATGTAAATTATCCCGGATTAATTGATGGGTCGCCGCCGTGGTGCGCGTCAGATGACAATTCATCTGTTCCCGCTCGATCCACACCTCCGGATCAAAACTAAACCAGCGCACTTCCTCATCGGGGGGTTGCACTTCCATGACGCTAAAATCGACGCTGCGGCGATCAACGCGGGCCGGGGTTCCGGTTTTGAGGCGATCGGTTTCAAATCCCATCCGGTTCAGGGTTTCCGTCAACCCCACGGCGGCAAATTCCCCCGCCCGGCCCGCTGGCATTGATTGATTCCCAATCCAAATCGTGCCGCCTAAAAATGTGCCGGTGGTCAATACTACGGCTTTCGCGGCGAAGCAGGTTCCAAAATAGGTCTGCACCCCTAAAACCTCATCATTGGGGCCAAGAATTAAATCTGTGGCCATGCCTTCACGGATGGCGAGATTCTCTTGGTTTTCGACGATGCGGCGCATCACTTGGGCGTATTCCCGTTTATCGGTTTGGGCGCGGAGGGCCCAAACTGCGGGGCCACGGGAGGAGTTTAAGACCCGTTTTTGCAGATAGGTGCGATCGCTCATCTTACCGATCTCGCCCCCCAACGCATCAATCTCGTGGGTCAATTGCGATTTTGCCGGGCCGCCCACCGCCGGATTGCAGGGTTGCCACGCAATCTTATCCAGGTTCAAGGTCAGCATCAGCGTCCGACAGCCCAACCGCGCCGCCGCCAAGGCCGCCTCACACCCAGCATGGCCAGCACCAATGACAATGACCTCAAATTCATCTTGAAAGTCCACAGGGGTTAACACAGTCATGGCGACAAACACATACAGATCAGTCCCCTATTGTAGCGAGATTTTTCATTCCACCGAGGCGGAACGGTAGCCCTATCAATGGAGTGCATCCCAGTTATGCAATCCCTCACCCAACCCTCTCCCTCAGGAGAGGGCTTTTGGCTCCTTTCTCCTGCGGGAGAAGGGCTGGGGATGAGGGTGCTCCCTGGCGAGCCATGGGAATCTGCAAAAGTGGGATGCA
>NZ_JAQMTY010000079.1 GCF_028330765.1 Spirulina subsalsa CS-330
AGGATAAATCAATGGCGTTAGTCGTTGAGCCTAGCAACCCTCTGCAACTCTCGTTGTTTGAGTGGATAAATGGTCAGGTAACTGGCTGTTCAGAATCTCCCACTATAGCCCGTAGGGTTTAGTGGGGGAGTATGTCAAGGACTCGCCCGGCTTCGTCTGTTGTGTTCCCGTGAATCCTTCAGTGAGTCTATCTGAGACAGAAAAAGAGATCCCATGTGGGATCTCTTTTTCTGTTAATTCAGCTTCATCGCGACAGTTGGACGTTGGGGTTAGTTCATCCCTAGGTATTCAGCTTCAGCTTCAAGCTGCTTCACTAAATCTTCGTTGCCAGAAGAGCGGGCAGATTCTAAGCGTTGTTGGAGGCTTTTACGCAGGTTATCGCGGTGGTTGGCTGCGGTGTTGCGGAGTACTTCTTTGCGTGTTTGGTTCAACATAATTAATCCCTCGATCGAAATAAAATGGTCTAAATCATTGGGGCACACTTTTAAGATATCACCATTCTCTGATAAATCGGGTTTTGTAACGAAAAAAGTAACAATTGCTACAGAATTTTAGCGGTACTTTCTTTTGATTTCTAAGGATTTTCTTTCGATCACATCATAATGTTGACCTTGCTCACTGACTTTGGGGTTCAAGATGGTTACGTCGGTATCTTGAAAGGGGCGATCGCCTCCATCGCGCCCCATTGCCCTGTCATCGATTTAACCCACCAGATTCCCCCGCAAAATATCGCAGCCGCCCGGTTTTGCCTACTCAATGCCTATCGCTATTTTCCGCCGGGCACGGTGCATGTGGCGGTGGTTGATCCGGGAGTGGGGAGCGATCGCCGCGCCGTCGCGATTCAGATTCAGGAAGGGTGGCTTGTGGGCCCGGATAACGGCCTGTTTAGTGGTGTTTTGCAAACCTCGCCGCCCCTCGCCGCTGTGGTGTTAAATCATCCCCACTATTGGCGCACGCTCCACCCTAGTACCACCTTCCACGGTCGGGATATTTTCGCTCCTGTGGGGGCGCACTTATCTTTAGGCGTGCCGCTCACAGAACTCGGCGATCCGATTGATCCAACAGGTTTAATCACGCTGCCGTTACCCGCAGTGACAGCAGACGCGACGGGACTCCAGGGCACGATTCAGCATATTGACCATTTTGGGAATTTAATCACGACAATTCCAGGGGAACGGCTGCGCGATCGCACCTGGGAAATCCAATTTGGCGATCGCACCCTCCCCGCCGCCCACAGCTACAGCGATCAACCCTGGGGGAGCGCGATCGCTTTAATCGGGAGCCATGGCTGGGTTGAAATTACGATCAATGGCGGTAATGCCCAAGCCCAGTTACAGGGGAAAATCGGCGCAGAGTGCCACTTGATTTGGTTGGATGACAGGGGCGCGATCGTGCCGTGAATCACGATTAACTCCTGTGAGAAACAAGGGGCTTCAGCCCCTTGCCCGCGTACCTACCGCAGTTGATCGTTGAGAAATTCCAGGGTTTTCTCCCAAGCATCCAGCGCCGCCGCTACCACGTAGCGCGTCCCCGACGGATTCGCGAAGGCATGACCCGCACCGCCATAAAGATGCACCTCAACCGATTTATTCAAATCCTTGAGAATGCGCTCAAATTCTGCCACGGTTTCCGGGGTCGGGTTGGTATCTTCCGCGCCAAAGAAGCCAATGATCGGCATTTCCAGGGTTGCCAGTTGTTCCGGATCAGTGGTGATGCCGCCGCCGTAGTAAATCACCGCTGCATCGAGTTCATCGGGGAACAGCAACGCCGTATTCAGCGACCAAGTACCACCAAAACACCAGCCCAAGCTAGCAATTTTCGGGGCTTGCTGGGTTTCGTCTAAATAGGCGTAGGCTTGGCGAATGTTGGCGCGGGCGGCCTCTAGATTGTTCTGCACTGTGCCGACTAGGGCGCGGGCTTGGTTGGGGGCTTCGGCCACTGCACCGTTGTAGAGATCGATCGCGAGGGCGGTGTAGCCTTCCCCGGCGAGGCGGCGCGTCATCGTTTCAATATTTTCATTCAGCCCCCACCATTCGTGAATGACGATGATCGCGGGGCTGGGTTCAACACGGTCGGCGGGGCGGGCGAGATAGCCCTGAATGGGTTGATCATCGTCGGTCATGCCATAGGCGACGGTTCCGGCGAGGACAGCTTGACGGGGGGCAAATTCAGTAATGGCCGATGCGATGGGCTGATCGCTGCGGTGCAGGGTATGGAGGCGATCGCTTTGGGCCATGGATTCCGGTGCTTGCACCATCGCCCAAAACAGAATGGTACAGCAGGCCGCGATCGCAGCAAGGAGAGCATTGCGCATAGTGATCGATGGGGATGAAAAACGCCCATAGTGTAACGAATTTGAAACACAATTGTGGCTAGAGCAATCCTATTTGATTCATAAACAGGCAAGGGGCTTAAGCCCCTTGTTGGCGGGGATTATAGATTTACGATTGATTGAGGATCGCTATATACTGGTGCAAAAGTATTAATCAAAAGCCATGACAACGTGGAATTACGAAACAGCGATCGCTGAACTCGAAACCCTAATCACTCAACTGGAAACCGGTAACCTCCCCCTCGAACAAGTTTTTCAACAATTTGAAACTGCCACCCAACACCTGCAACAATGTGAGGCATTCTTGCAACAGGGTCAAACCCAAATGACCCTCCAGATCGAAACCCTCACCCCGCCCGATTCCCCCTAGCAGCCATGCCCAACTTTCGCCCCAAAGCCCCCTATCTCGTCCTGATTTTTGGCTTAGGGTGCATTGTCGCGAGCCATCTCCTCGTCCCGATCAATCCGGAATACAGTCTCCCCGGCATCCCTGAATGCTTCAGCGTCGCCGTCCTGAGTGGCCTCCTCTACTACGCCCTCTACGGCGCGACATCCCTGCGCCGCCCCCACTGGCTGATCCGCCCCCGCGAAAAATTTTTGCTGGGCTATATTTGGGCGATCGTGCTGCTGATTACGGGACCGCGGGCGTTGTGGTCGCTGTTTTTCACCCCTGGCCAAGCCTGGACTCCCTGTCTTGCTGTGCCTGGCCTGGCCCTCAAACTTGAATGTTTCCTCCAAGCTAGCTACAACAACACCTACGGCCTCCGTACCTACTTCACCCTCGTGATTGCGACCCTGTTGGGAACCCTGGCGTTTTTGTTGGCCCGAACGGTGCGCGGGGGCGGAACATTAATGTTAGGGGCGATCGCATTTGGGCCGGTGTTGGTGGCGATCGCAAACTTCATCTGCATCGCCTTGGGGATTGAGCAACTCCTGCCCCAGTGGTTGATGTATAACGACTTCACTGGCTTTGCCTTCGCCCGCTTCACCCAAGTGTTTGGGAATCCAAGTTGGGTTTGGCCCTATTTTGCGCCGGGGTTAGCGATCGCAATTTGGCGAATGCTCACCGCCTCCCGGTATGGACAACGCTTGATTGCCGTAAACGTGAGTCTGCTGCTCTTGAGTAGTATTTTGAAGAGCCAACAAAGCGGCGCGATCGTGCTTTGTTTTGTGTATATTCTGGTCTGTAATAGTTATGCCCTCTATCTATGGCATCGCAAACTATTTTGGGGCTTGTGTGGTTTAAGCACCACCCTACTTTTGATTGGGTTGAGTAGCGATCGCGCTATCCAATTCATCCTCGCCCAGAATAGCCCATTTATTGATCAGTCACGCCTCGAAATTTGGTCATCTGCCTTGATGATGTTCCGAGATTCGCCGATTTTGGGTCATGGCTATGCCAGTTGGTTTCAAGTGTTGAAACAGTATCCTACTAGTTATGGACTATTTGACACAGCCCACAATTTTTATGTGCAAGTTTTGGCAGAATTGGGCTTAGTCCATGCGTCCTTAATCTGGATCGCGTTGCTCCTGATGAGCTTGACCAGTTTTGCGAACATCGCTCAAATGTCCAAACCCAATCATTTAAAGTTGCTCACAGTCTTAGGAATTTTTGCATTTTTAGTATCAACCGCAGTGCAAGAAGTCGATTATTTACGGCCAATCTTCTACATTCACACCATGTTTTGGGGTGGATTAATCGGGTATCAACGGCCACCGGATACCCCAGTACTGCCGCAACCTTCTAGAACTGCAACCCGATGGAATACGTTCATTCAAACAGTACAAATAAAACAAGCATTTCTCAATCGTCCTGTTTTTAACACGCCCATCGCAGCCATCGGTCAACGCCTCAGTCAACCCATCATTAAACTGATCAAAATCACCGGCATTCAACCAAAAACCCGCCATGGTTTAGTCGCTTTAAGTGGTGTGGCAACGGTGGGCTGTTTGTTTTGTTTGTTGAATTTTAATCTCGGTGCGTCGGTGTTTGAGGCGGATTTAACCCAACCGGGGTTTATTGCCCGCTGGTTTGGCCCCCAAGTCCGGTTAACGGCCTTTGGTAGTTTGGCGAATAAATCCTATTCCATCTACTCAGCAGGGCCTTACGCTTACCCCATGACTGTGAACCAAGCGGGAGATTTAGCGGTTACAACCGATGCTCCTACGGATGAATTATGGCTCTCTCCAGAAAATGGCAATGTGTTATTGCCCAAACATCATACCTATACCTTTGAACCCGCGTTTGGGGTCGGGAGTCGCTGGGTGAGTGTGCTCACGCCGCCGCCCTTTGTGCAGTCAAATTTAGGGATGGCGTGGTCGCGGGGGATGGGGCCGTGGGAGGAGTTTGAGGGGGTGACGGGGCGATGGTGTGGGGCGGATTGTTGGTTTGTGGCGAAGAGTTGCGGAAGGCGCGATCGCCTTGACTTAACCCTAGCCGCGCCCCGACCCGATTTAGCACCCGATGGCGCGATCACGGTGGCATTCACCGCCTATTCTCTACCGGCTGACAATCAATTTTCCCGTCAATCCCTCAGTGGCACGATGGAGAAATTAAGCCAACAAACTCTAAAATTCAGCGCCCAAGAACAGCCAAAAATTGAAGTGAATGGTTCTCCAGATACAGCCTGGTATCTTGTCCATGCTGCAACATTTTCCACCTTTACAGAACCGCCTGCGGAGGATGGAACTCCAGGGCGTGAGTTAGGGGTGGCTGTGTTGGAATCCGACTGTCAGGGTCTCCGCTAAATTCTGCATAGATTCACCCGTCCGGCAGCGGAAACCGCGATCGCACTCCCCTCTACACGCTTCGTCCGGGTTAATGTCACAATGAAAGATAGTGATTTTATTCTCTGCACCTGTAAAACGACTGATGGCTAAGACCCCTCCATCCCTGACTGGACAAGCAATTCGTGAGCAATTTCTCAACTTCTACGCCGCGAAGCAGCACAAAATTCTCCCCAGTGCATCGCTTGTGCCTGAAGATCCGACCGTATTGCTGACGATCGCGGGGATGTTGCCGTTTAAGCCAATTTTTCTCGGTCAAAAGCCCGCACCTTGCGATCGCGCCACGACTTCGCAAAAATGTATCCGCACCAACGATATTGAAAATGTGGGGCGCACGGCTCGCCACCATACGTTTTTTGAAATGTTGGGGAATTTTAGTTTTGGGGATTATTTTAAGGAGCAAGCGATCGCTTGGGCGTGGGAATTGTCCACCGAAGTCTTTCAATTGCCGCCAGAGCGATTAGTGCCCAGTGTGTTCCGAGACGATGACGAAGCCTTTGCGATTTGGCGTGATCAGATTGGGATTCCCGCCCATCGGATTCAGCGCATGGGGGAGGAAGATAATTTTTGGAAATCCGGCCCCACGGGGCCCTGTGGCCCCTGTTCTGAGATTTATTATGATTTTCATCCGGAACTAGGGGATGATCACATTGATCTCGAAGATGATACGCGGTTTATTGAGTTTTATAACCTCGTATTTATGCAATATAACCGTGATGCTGAGGGTAATTTAACCCCCTTAGCTAAGCAAAATATTGATACGGGGATGGGCTTGGAGCGGATGGCGCAAATCCTGCAACAAGTGCCGAATAATTATGAAACAGATTTGATTTTTCCGATTATTGAAACGGCGGCCAACATTGCCGGAATTGACTATTACAAAGCCGATCAAACTACCCAAGTTTCCTTAAAAGTGATTGGGGATCATGTGCGATCGGTGATGCACATGATCGCCGACGGGATCACGGCCTCGAATACCGATCGCGGCTACATTTTGCGGCGGTTGATTCGGCGGGTGGTGCGTCATGGGCGGTTGATTGGCATTGAGGGAGCGTTTATTAATCAGGTTTTGGCCAGTGCGATCGCTGTCTCCGAATCTGCCTATCCCAATGTGCGCGAACGGCAAGGGGCGATCGAGGCGGAACTCACGCGGGAAGAGGCGCAATTCCTCAAAACCCTGAGCCGGGGTGAAAAAATGGTGGCAGATATTCTCGCGGCGAAACCGGAGCAGATCAGCGGCGTGGAAGCCTTCACCCTCTACGATACCTACGGGTTTCCGCTGGAATTGACCCAGGAAATCGCGGAAGAGCAAGGCATTACCGTGGATGTGGCGGGGTTTGAGGCGGAAATGGAGTTACAGCGCGATCGCGCCCGTCAAGCCCACGAAACCATTGATCTCACCGTTCAAGAAAGCCTCGATCAATTGGCGCAAAACGTCCACCCGACGGCGTTTCTCGGCTATACCGAGGTGCAAGCGACAGCGAAAATTGTGGCACTCTTAATCGACGGTAAAACCACGGAGCAAGCCAGCGCGGGCGCGACGGTGCAAATTGTCCTCAATGAAACGCCGTTTTATGCGGAATCGGGGGGGCAAATTGGCGATCGCGGCTTCCTCAGTGGCGATGATTGGGTGATTCGCATCGACGATGTGCAAAAGGAATCGGGGATGTTCATCCATTACGGGCGCGTCGAACGGGGCACGGTGCAAACGGGCACAACCGTGACGGCAACCATTGATCGCGCCTGCCGCCGTCGCGTCCAAGCGAACCACAGCGCCACCCACCTCCTGCAAGCGGCGTTAAAATTACTCGTTGATCCGGCGGTGTCCCAAGCGGGTTCGCTGGTGGATTTCAATCGGCTCCGGTTTGATTTCAACTTGAATCGGGCCGTGAGTCGCGATGAATTGGCCCAAATCGAAGCCCAAATTAATACCTGGATCGCCGAAGCCCACGATGCGGATGTGGCGGTGATGCCCATCGATCAAGCCAAGGCTAAGGGCGCGACGGCGATGTTTGGCGAAAAATATGGTGCGGACGTACGGGTGATTGATTTTCCGGGGGTGTCGATGGAACTCTGTGGCGGTACGCATGTGCGCAACACGGCGGAAATTGGCGCGTTTAAGGTGATCAGCGAGGCGGGGATTTCCTCCGGGGTACGACGGATTGAAGCGGTGGCGGGCCCGGCGATCCTCGATTATCTTGCCGTGCGGGATCAGGTGGTGCGGGAGTTGAGCGATCGCTTTAAAGCCCAGCCGGAGGAACTGATCGAGCGGGTTGATAAATTGCAAACGGATTTGAAAGCGACCCAGAAGGAGCTAGAAGCCGCAAAGGGAGAATTAGCGATCGCCAAATCTGACCAACTCCTCAACGATGCCGAAACCGTGGGCGACTTCAAAATTCTGGTGGCCAACCTCGGCGACCTCGACCCCAAGGCCCTCCAAACTGCCGCCGAACGCCTCCAGCAAAAACTCGGTGAAAGTGCCGTCGTTCTCGCCTCCACCCCTGCCGCTGATAAAGTCTCCCTCGTGGCGGCCTTCAGTCCCCAGGTCAACCAGGCGAAAAAACTCCAAGCCGGTAAATTCATCGGCGGCATTGCTAAACTCTGCGGCGGCGGCGGCGGCGGTCGTCCCCACCTCGCCCAAGCCGGGGGACGCGATGCCAGCCAACTCCCCACCGCCCTCGACACCGCCAAAACTCAACTGCGCGATGCGTTGAAATGACCCCTCACCCTAAATCCCTCTCCCGCCGGGAGAGGGACTTTGAACTATTCCCCTCTCCCAGCAAGAAAGGGGCTAGGGGTGAGGGTTACGGCAAATTCGCGAGAAAATCCGCCACCGAATCCGCAAATTTCTCATCATTGTATTGATCGAGAATGCGATGGTAGGCAACCCGTTGGCGATCGCGCACCTGTTGCGGATAGCGCAGCGCATAGAGTAATTTTTCTCGGAACGATGGGAGGTCTAAAGGATCACAGAGCAGGAGGCGATCGGATGCGTCTCCCAACGCCTCCGTAATCAACGGAATCCGCGTCGCCACCACCGGCGTATTTAACGTCAACGCCTCAAAAATTTGCGGCGGAAAATTCCCCTCCATCGTCGAGGTAAACGCCAACGCTGCCGCCTGTTGATACAAACCCTGCAATTCCGCATCGGACACATCTTCTAATAAGATCACCGCATCCTGTAATTGCAAATCGGTATACACCTGTCTTGTCCCCGGATGAATGTGAATATTCGCCGTCAACACTAATTTTAAATCCGGCAAATCACGCCGCAAATCCTTAAACAACTTCAGCAAAAATGACAGTTGTTTATTGGGGCGATCCTGCGTCGGATAAAATAAATATTGTGAGCTATTCATAACGTCCCGAACCTGCCTGCCAATCACGGCATCAACAGTCTCTATCTTCTGCATCAACAACGGAATCGGCAAGACGGTCATTTTCTCTGGTTCAACTTCAAGCACTGTAGTTGGTAAATAGGACTGACTAAAGTACGAAGCTGTAAAAATCCAATTCATTTGCTGAACGATCGTATAACCAATGCGGTCATGCCAGCGGTCTAAACTACCTGCAAACTTTTGTCCTCTAAAAAAGTGTGGCATGTAGTCTGGTAAATACACAGCTTTCCGATGCTTAATTAGCATACTTTCTGGAAACAGATAATAATGAGGAACTAAAACAAATGCTGTTTGCTCATCCTGATTCACCGTCTCTAAATATTCCAACTCGTTATACACCACCAAATGATCATAACGACGGTTGACAATATTGCTGTATTTCTTGATAATTTTAGGATGCACTTTGAGACGTTTCATCACTGCCGTTCCGGCCTTTAATCCCACTAAGCCAAGAGCCAAAAACGGCAATGCTGTAAAGTGAATCGCCAACCGCTTCAACCACACCCACTGCCAAAACCGCAACCAGCCCACCTTAATATTTTTACGACGATGCACCACTTGCGCCGTCCATTGCGATCGCTGTTCAATCCACGGCCACAACCACCGCCACGTCGTCGTATATTGACGGCGAATCTGTACCCAAGCCTTCCGCACTTTAGATTGATACCTTAACTCCGTATCTTCCGGATCAAGAAGTAAAAATTGCATCCGTCCGGGATAATCCTGCGCCTTAAAAAAACCATAACAGGCTTCCAACTGCCCCGCCCGACAGGTAATCACCACCTGATACGAGGTTTTCGCCAACACCGCCTCCACAAACTTCCGCACCACACGCGGAATCCCCTCCGACGATAAATATTGCCCCTGCTCATTCAATCGCACAATCGGCCCCGGAAAATGAAACAGCACATACAACCGCTTCAACTTATCTAACGCTGCTGGTTCATGACGTTTGGCGGGCAGGAGTACAGGCTGAGGGGGCGGAGTGCGATCGCGATTCATCTGTGTCATCACCCTCGCTAATGGCAAATCCTGATCAGACCCCAACGGCACAACCCGCATCCGCTGCTTCAACCAATCATGCTCACCCACCAACGCCGCCTCATCACAGGGTAAAACCCAAAAATCCCCCCGCTCTTGAATGGCTCGAAAATAATTCAATTTCCAGAATGTCTGAGAGAGTTGTCCTGGCGGGTCGTAAGCACGATAAAAAACCCGACCAGCATAGCGCGTCAGAATGCGCCCTAAATAACGAGGATCGGAAACAATCACGGCATCAATCTCGGAATAGTGGCGCGGTGCTGCGTCTGCCGCTGGATTGCCCGCCCCTTGCTGTATCCAGTCACCGTAAAGGTGTTCTAAAAAATCTGGCTGTAGCCCCAAGTGATCGAGGATCGGCTGATTTGATGCTACAATCTGCCTGGTTGACCGCGCTGAGGTGGACAGGGCTAAAATATTCCAGCCCTGCGATCGTAAGATATTAAGTTCATGATTAGATTCATGATCACAAACCCAAACAATAGTTAAAGACTGATCAATACTCATAAATAGTAATCTATATTCATCAAACACTTAGTTGACCCTGATGCCGTAATGCAACCTGATTCTTGCAACGCCAGAGCAAATCATATTATGTCATTTTTCTCGCCTTGGTTTTGTGAAATCTAAAAAATGAAGCAATTCAAATCAATCGCACGAAAAATCAAGACTAAAGTCAGTCATCTAGGGTTTAAACTGATGCAACTCTTGGATTTTTTGAAAATTCAAATTAGCATCGCGCTAGAACATCAGACAAACTCGCAAAAAACACCCCAACTTCTCGTTGATATCTCTGAACTGGTTCAAGAAGATGTTAAATCTGGAATCCAGAGAGTAGTTCGTAGTATTACCCTTGAGTTCCTCAAAAATCCCCCTGATGGCTATCGCGTTGAACCCATTTACTTTGATGGTCAAACCTATCGCTATGCACGCCATTTCACGCATCACACCTTCGGCGTTGCACAGGCTGATTTGCATGATCGGAAAGTCGCGATCGCATCCCACGACATTTTTCTCGGTCTAGACCTCAACTTTCGCTTCATGCCCGCCATTACCCGCGCCTGGTGGCAACTCAAGTATCGCAAGTTAAAAATTTACTTCATCGTCTACGATATCCTCCTCATCCGTCACCCCGAATGGTGGCCCCCCGGAGCCGATAACCTCCTCCGCCATTGGCTCGTAACCGTTGCTGAAATTGCCACAGGACTCATTTGTATCTCCAAAGCCGTTGCCGATGACGTTACCGATTGGCTGCACCATGAATCATCATTTCGCCATCCCCTTCCACAGATTGATTATTTCCACCTCGGTGCCGATATTGAAAACAGCGTCCCCACCACTGGATTACCAGAAAACGCCGAAACTGTCTTGACTTTACTCAAAAAACGACCTAGTTTTCTAATGGTCGGCACATTAGAACCACGCAAAGGCCATCAACAAGCCCTAGACGCATTTGAACTACTCTGGCAAGACAACACCGATATCAACCTTGTCATCGTTGGCAAAGAAGGCTGGCTCGTTGAATCCCTCATTCACCAAATCAACACTCACCCAAAACTCAATCAAAATCTCTTTTGGCTCCAATCCATCAGCGATGAATACCTCGAAAAAGTCTATGCAGCCAGCACCGCCCTCCTCGCCGCATCCTACGGCGAAGGCTTTGGTCTCCCCCTCATCGAAGCCGCCCGCCGCAACCTCCCCATCATCGCCCGCGACATCCCCGTCTTCCGCGAAGTGATTGGGGAAAATGGACACTACTTCATCGCTCAACATCCAGAACACTTAGCCGAATCCATTAGAAACTACTTGGCAGTAAAAAATCAGTCAGACTGGCACACTAATAACAACTCGCTCAATTTCATGAACTGGAAGAAAAGCTGTTCAAAACTTCAAATCATATTCTCAGAATAGATGAAAATATTAGTTATAGGGTACTATATCAGCTTAATTGCATTTGGGATTAGTAACTCATTTGGAATTTCTTTGCAAAGTGAATTTTCATTGATGCAAGTAGATCCAGGGGACACACTGCTCAATAACTACTTTATGGAGCACACATTTAAATTTTTATTTGACCCCAAATATACAGCAAGGCTTTGGTCTCCAACATTTTTCTATCCCTATCGAGAAGTCTTAGCATTTTCAGATAATCTCTTTGGAACATTCCCTTTGTATGCAATGTTCCGATTGATATCTGAACCAACAGTAGCTTTTGTCCTCTGGGAAATTTCTTTATCTATTTTGAATTTTTCGAGTTTGACATACATCTTACGTAAACTAAAAGTTCATCCTATCTTGTCTGGATGGGGTGGATTCCTCTTTGCATTTGGAATGTTTAGAACTGCCAAAATCAATCATCCTCAGTTATTACCTCAGTTCATTACTCCTATAACTGTTTATATGACATGGATATTTCTGAAAAATCCATCTATCAAGATACTAATCTATTGTTTATTATTGCTTTACTGGCAAATACTTTCGGGAGTTTATTTAGGATGGTTTTTGTGCTTCGGCACACTAATCTTTCTGATAGCCACACTTACTTTGAGTCATGAGATAAGAAAAAAACTATTCAGCTTCCTACGAAAAGATATTAAAAAAATTATTACTATATTTCTTTGTTGGTTAATCTTAAACTTACTAACATTCTTTCCATACATCAAGGCAAAGCTTATCCTAGGGTCAAGATCTTACGATGAAGTCAAACTAATGATTCCTCGTATTCAGTCATGGTTTTCGGCACCATTTGAAAGTAATTGGTTCCAGTGGATAGGATGGATTTCTAAGGATCTCCCTGCTCGTGGCGAACACTTTATGTTTCCTGGAATCATAATGACTATATTAAGCATATTTTTTCTATCGTTATTGATTAAGTCTAAAAAACAAAATAGTAAACTGGATATACAGACTGCTTGCTTATCAACATTTCTGATTATATTCTGTCTTTCAATGTACTGGCCATTTATTGATATTTCTCTATGGCACTTTGTTTATATCTTTATACCTGGAGCATCGGTCATTAGAGCTGTTGCTAGGATCTGGTCTATTACTCATGTCTATCTAATTATTGGAATCTTAGTTTACTTAAACTCTTTTCTGAAAAATCAAAATTTTTGTCCGAAAAAGTTAAAATACTTTCTGATTTTGGGTATTTCTATCCTAGGAGTTTATGAACAAAGTTTTTTCAAGCTTGCACACTTTCAGAAAGAAATTTGGTTTAAAGAAGTGTCTGAAATTGTTGAAATTATATCAGCATCACAGTGTAGCTCTTTTTACCTATACTTAAACCCGCAAAAACCACCCTTTGAAAATCATATGCTTGCAATGTGGTCTGGGCTATATTCAAACATCCCTACAATTAATGGATACTCTGGAAATAGTCCAAAAAGTTATCAAGGAGATAATCAGACTATGAGTGTTCAAGAGTTGCGGGAATGGCTATTTCTAATTAATCGTAATTCATATCAGAATTTCATTCATGGAGATGTTTGCTTAGTTAAACCTAAAATACTGCAATCTTTCGATTCTTTGGAACTTAAAAATCGTGTCTCTGAAGAAACCATGTTGGTTAATACATCAGAAAACTTTTTAATTTACAAACTCAATAAGTAATGATCGAACACGATAAAAACTTTATAAATAAAAATTCATTTAGCCTGATACTATTAACTCTATCGTTTTTATGCATTACAGCATATTCGATTTTTGTGACGAGTAGTCAATACCAAACTGGATATTACCATTTTCATGATCTTGGTTTAATCAACGACTGGATCACTAATGCTATAAAAGGTAATCCATTTTATGTCACAGACTATGATATTAATCATTTAGGAAAACATTTCACACCTAGTTTACTCATATTATTTCCATTTTATTTAATAACAAATTCTCAGTATATTCTTATTTTTTTTGGCTGTCTGAGTATGGGCTGGATATTCCTAGAATCGACTTTTTTGATCGAGATTTACAGTAAAATTGAATTTAATTATGTATTTAAAAATAGATGGACGTATAGTCTAATATGTCTATCGAGTGCATTATTTACATCTAACTCATTTGTCAAAACCAACTTGATATCTGGTCATTTTGAAATATTTGCAATTCCGCTAATAATTCGATTGACTAGATACTTTATGTTGCAAAAAAATGATTGGATATTTTATGTTTTGCTATTGCTAACACTAGGAATTAGGCAAGATGTAGGCTTATTTTTAACATTCTTATTAATAGGCACTTCATTGAAATTAAGTAATATTCGAGAAAAAAGAATCTTCGCAATTAGAACATTATTAATTATTATTTTGATTTCTATAATGTGGCTTTTCATATCCGTAAAAGTTATTATGCCTTTTTATTCTGGAGGCAGTGATACAAATATTGGATTATGGCAGTCTTGGGGTTCAACATATCCTGAAATAATAGTCGGATTTTTGACACATCCGATGAAATTACTAGACTACATATTAAATAATAGTGCGGCGACAGACTTGTTTAAATCTTTTGGCTTTATATTTTTAATACATCCACTATCTTTTGTGACTGCTCATATACCTAGCATATTAATTTATACAATGGATCGGGTAGAAACTCGCGAACTATATTGGTATAATTCAGCATTTTTAATTCCTTCTTGCTTAGTCTTTTCTCTTTTTTCTGTATCTTCTTTATTGAAGTGGGTTGATCAAAAAAGTGATTTGAAGCTAAATTATTTTTTTCTAACCTTACTAATATCGCTATTGGTAATAGTAATTCCGGAAACACATGCTTCACCAGATTATTATATTCGCCCAGTATCTCAATATCAAAGAACTGTAGAAAGGCGCATACATAACCTTACCAAAAAATGTATCAAAAACACCAAAATATCAAGTGATTTAGTTACTTTTGTCTATCTTCCACTGAGTTCAGAGAAATTTTTATTACGTAACTGGAAATCATCTGACCTAATCATTTTTAATCCAATTCATGATCTGAGTATATCAGGATTAGAAAGTGGGCAAGATATTATCACAGAAATCAAGAACGATGGATTTGAAGAAGTCTTGTTCGATTCTAAAATTCTTGTATACTATAGGCCACAAAGCAATCAATGTTCATTTGATGAGTCGAACTTTCAATCTTGAATTAAATGTTAATAGTTGATGTAACACCGGTGGATGGGCGGCCGAGTGGGGTGGGGTTGTATGTGTGTCATTTGGTGCGGGAGTTGTGGGGGTTGGGGTGTGGGGTGCGGGGGGTGTATCAGCCGGGGATGAGGGGGTGGTTGCGGGGGAGGCGGGAGTTGCCGGGGGTGTTGCGGGAGTTTAACGATCGCATCCACCATTTCCCCTGTCCTGTGCGTATTTCCAATCTACTCCTGGACTGTTGGCCGCAATTTTTCGCCACCTATTTAGAGCCAAAACTGGGCTATCCTGAAATTTTTCACGGGACGAATTACACTGTGTTTCCGTTCAAACAGAGCCGTCAGGTTTTGACCCTCTATGATGTGACCTTTGCGCGGTATCCTCAGTATGTGAATCAGGTTGTGCAGCAATATGAGCGGCGGGTGAGACAGTGCTTAGGTTGGACAGATTTGGTGATTACGATTTCGGACAGTTCCAAACGGGATATTGTGCGTTATTTGGGGGTTGATCCAGATCGGGTTTGGGTGACTCCATTGGCGAGTCGCTATACTTCCGCAGATGTGCAAACATTGATCCGGAATACTGACTTACCTGCTCCATTTAATCATCCGACACCCTATCTTTTATTTGTGAGCACAATTGAGCCGCGCAAAAATGTCATTAGTTTAATTCGAGCCTTTAATTATCTCAAAGAACATCATCACATTCCCCATCAATTGGTTTTAATTGGGCGTAAAGGTTGGCTGTATGAACCGATTTTTGAAGCGATTGAGCGATCGCCCTACCGTGAAGATATTCATCATCTTAACTATGTGTCTGATCAATTAGTTGCTCAGTATTATCACCATGCGGATGCTGTGGTGTATCCGTCCCATTATGAGGGGTTTGGGTTGCCAGTTTTGGAGGCAATGATGTTTGGTGCGCCTGTCATTACGTCGAATACGTCGTCATTGCCGGAAGTGGCTGGGGATGCGGCGGTGATGATTAACCCGGATGATCCTTTAGAGTTGGCTGAGGGCATTTTTAACGTGATTGACGATCGCACCTTCCGCCAAGATTTAATTCAACGGGGTCGAGTTCAAGCTGCACAATTTTCATGGCGACAGACTGCCCAGGAAACATTAAAAGCATATCAATCGTTGTTATAAGTTGTTATGATTTATGCAGTTTTAAAACTAATTCGAGTCCATCAGTGGGTTAAAAATGGCTTTGTCTTTGCGCCTGTTTTTTTCGCGTCTCAGCTTAATCAATGGACAGTTTGGGCACAAGTTACGATCGCATTCTTTGCCTTTTCGCTGATGGCCAGTTGTATTTATGTGATTAATGATTATGTGGATATTGAGCGCGATCGCCTCCACCCAACGAAATGCGATCGCCCCTTGGCATCAGGTGCAATCTCTAAACCACAAGCCCGCTGGATTGTCGGAATTTTATTAACGATGGCGGTGGCTCTTGGTGTAACGTTGCCTTCCCCCGGAATTGTGATTATTTTGGGGTATTTTATAATGAATATATTCTATAGTTTTAAGCTTAAACACATTGCAATTATTGATATTACAATTATCGCCATCGGCTTTTTATTGCGAGTATTTTTAGGGGGTGTTACGACCCAAGTATTTATTTCGCACTGGCTAATTATGTTAACATTTCTCTTGGCAATGTTTTTAGGACTGGCTAAACGACGAGATGAGTATTTAATTTATCTGCAAGGCAAGAGTACACGCACATCGATTGAAGGATATAACATCGATTTTATTAACGTGGCGATGATGTTAACAGCATCGGTTACGGTTGTTACCTATATTATGTATACAGTTTCTGATGAAGTAATCCAGCGAGTTGGCCATTCTAATCTATACATCACAACCATTTTTGTGGTGTTAGGAATTTTACGCTATCTTCAGCAGACTCTGGTGTTTACCCAAAGTGCTTCACCCACTAAAATTCTCCTGTATGATCGATTTTTACAAGGTATTATTGGGGCGTGGTTAATCACCTTTGGTTATTTTCTATATCTGTAGTGTTGTGTTGCATGAATGAGGGTGGTTCAAATGAGTAATACAGTTCAGCAAACGTTGACGGGGTGGGGGCGTTATCCTGTGGTGAAAAGCACCGTGCAGCGTCCAGAAAATCTCTCGACTTTATCCCACAGTTTGTCCTCTAGTGCCTCTCAGTTGGCGCGGGGTTTGGGGCGGAGTTATGGGGATGCGCCGTTAAATCATTCGGGTCAGACCGTGTTGATGGAACGCCTCAATCGGATGGTGGCGTTTGACGCTGAGACTGGGCGATTGCGGTGTGAGGCGGGTGTGCCACTCCATGAGATTTTGGCGGTGTTTGTGCCGAGGGGTTGGTTTTTGTCGGTGACACCGGGGACGAAGTTTGTGACGGTGGGAGGTGCGATCGCATTCGATGTTCATGGCAAAAATCACCACTGTGCCGGATCATTTGCGCGTCATGTGGAATGTTTTGAGCTATTGATTGCGAGTGGAGAAATCCTCACCTGTTCGCGGACTGAAAATGCCGATTTATTTTGGGCAACGGTGGGCGGTATGGGGCTAACGGGGATTATTTTAGAAGCGGAATTTAAACTCAAAAAAATCGCGTCTGCTTATATCAAAAGCTTTAACATTAAGGCAAAAAATTTAGATGAAGCGATCGCCCTCTTTGCCCAGTACGAACCCCTCTATCCCTATTCTGTGGCATGGATTGATTGTTTAGCGACGGGGCGGAGTTTGGGGCGGAGTATTTTGATGTTTGGGGATACGGCTTCTCTGAGTGATTTATCACCTCAACAACAGGTGAACCCCTTGCCAATTCATGAACAATCAAAGTTATCGATTCCCTTAGATGCGCCATCAGTGTTGTTAAATCGCTACACCATGGGTAGTTTTAACCAACTGTATTATCATCGTCAAATGCAAAAAGAGCAGCGGGCGATCGCTCATTATGATCCGTTCTTTTATCCCTTAGATTTCGTTAATGATTGGAATCGACTGTATGGTAAACGGGGATTTGTGCAGTATCAATGTGTGCTGCCGATGGCAACAAGTCATGATGGCTTGACAGAGATTTTACAGCGTTCGAGTCAAAAGGGTTGGGCTTCATTTTTAGCGGTTTTAAAACGGATGGGAAACCAAGAAGCCGAGTTATTATCATTTCCGATGCCGGGGTATACCTTGGCGTTAGATATTCCGATTAAGCCAGGATTATGGGCATTTTTAGAGGAGTTGGATCAGGTTGTGATTCGGTGTGGGGGGCGGTTGTATTTGGCGAAAGATGCGCGGGTGAGTCCGGCGAGTTTTCGGGCAATGTATCCCCAATATGAGGATTGGTTAGCGATTAAGCGACAGGTTGATCCCGATAATCATTTTCGCTCAACGTTGTCGGAACGATTGGAGATTCAACCATGACCAAATCAGTAGTAATTATTGGAGCAACATCGAGTTTGGCGCGATCGCTGGCTCATCAGTTGGCTCAACGCGGGACAAATTTATATCTAGCGGCACGGGATGAGGTCGAACTCGATCGCATCGCTCAAGACTTAAAAATTCGCTATCACGTTTCGGTGGGTTGGAGTCGGTTTGAGGCGTTGGAGTTTGAGTCCCATCGGGAGATTTGCGATCGCATTCTCGCCGCAGCGAATCCCCTTGAAGGTGTGATTCTTTGCATGGGTGAACTGGGCAATCAACCCACTGCCCAAACAGATATAAATCATGCCCTGGCGATTATCCAATCTAACTACACCGGGGCGGTTTCAATCCTCACACCCTTGGCGAATGCGCTGGAACAACAGGGGTCGGGGTGGATTGTAGGGATTGGTTCGGTGGCGGGCGATCGCGGCCGCCAAAGTAATTATGTTTACGGTTCAGCCAAAGGTGCATTGACACTCTTTTTACAAGGTCTGCGCAGTCGATTAAGTAAAGTGGGGGTTCATGTGATGACGGTGAAGCCGGGATTTATGGATACCAAAATGACCTTTGGCCTGCCAGGGTTATTCTTAGTTGCCCAACCGGATGATGTGGCGCGGGATATTTTGAAAGCCGTGCAAAAGCGCAAAAATACGGTGTATTTACCCTGGTTTTGGTGGGGCATTATGACGATCATTCGGGCGATTCCCGAACCCATTTTTAAAAAAATGAAACTGTAGCCCCTAATCAGGATACTAAAAGTGCTGAGGCTGAACAGATGCGATCGCCCTCGAAAATGTCACAATATATCCTGATGCTTACTCCCATTTTTTAACGAATCCATGAGTCGTGTTTCTAACACCACTGCCCATGTCCGCATTACCCATCAATCATGGCAACAGGGTCGCATTGCCGGTGAGGTGCGAGCCTCCCACTATGCCTGGGAATTTCAATGGCAATTTCGTCAGGGAAACCTCAAGGTACAGCCGTCTTTGGGGCGGGCGTTAATTCTTGAACCCTTGAGCCGTTTTTTAGAACGCAGCGATTACCAACTCGAACCCGGCGGTAATTATGAATTCACCGTCCGCGCCAAATTGTAGAGCATCGGGTTGCCCTCATCCCCAACCCTTCTCCCGCTGGAGAAGGGAGCCGAAAGCCCTCTCCTGTGGGAGAGGGTTGGGTGAGGGTTAGATCCTAAAAAACCCTGTGATGACTGCATCACAGGGCTTAAGGGGGTGGTTTAACGTCGTGGGGATCGGGGAGTTGGCTGCGAGGGGGGATCGTGTGGGTCAATCGGGGGGAGCGATCGCACCTTCGACCCCGTAGCCTAAGCATCGCCATTCCGGACTTCTGCCGCCAGCGTCAACAGATCCGTCCAGCCCTTTTGCACTTTCTTCGCGGTCATCCCCGTGATGGCCATAATGTCCGCATCGCTCACCTGCTGTTGCTTCAACTCCAGCAGTTGTAATTGGCTATCGGACAATTGCGCCTGAAACACCTCCCATTGAGGATGGGTCATGCCTAACCGTTGGCTCACCCCAGCATCGAGCCATTGGTGAACTAACTCCCAGTGACTGGTGCGGGCGAATTTTTCCACATGGTATTTAAACCGTTGTTGGAGATAGTCCCGCTGGCGGGGGGTGAGGCCGAGGATGTCGTCAATTTCCGAGGCTGGTAGGTCTTGGAGTTTGAGGGCGAGATAATCGGCGCAGTCTTCGTGACCTTGGTTTTTGAGGTAGTTGAAGAGGGCATGGACAACGCGATCGCGCTTCACCGTTTCCCACAAGTCCGGCGTTTCTGTCACCATTTGGCTGCGTACCTGTTGCACCGTCGCCGAACGATGATGGGCTTCTGCGTCTGCGCCCTTGGGAAATTCCACCGCCTGTTCAATGTCCACGGCGGTTTCTTTCGGTTGACGACGGGCGAAGGTTTGGGCCCGGAGGATGATCAACTGTTGAGAATAGCCATTAGGTAAGGTGATCCGGCGTTTGGCGTATTGCTCCGTGAAGGCCATGTATTCCGCCAACTGCATCGGGGTGCGGGGTTGGTAGTCTTCTGGCACATCGTTTTCGCGGCGGAAGGCTTTCAAAGATTCCACATAGAAATCTTGCAAGAAGTCTTCAATCAACACGTAGCGACCGGAGAAGCCCAGTTGAGCCTGGGTCGGGGCGATGTGCCGATACACCATCACGCTCAGGTTGCTGTGGAGTTCGACGCGCCCTTGCTTGGAGCCGAGGCGATGGTAGGCGAGGCATTTTTTGAGACGGTGCTGACCGAGATAGAGGAGATGGGAGGTGATGTCACCGGATTTTTGGATGCGATCGCTCTTGCTACAGACGCGCTCCACTTCCGTCGTAATCCGCGCCACCACCGCTTTGGCAGACCGGGACACGGAACCCACTTGGCGGCGAATGTCATCAATTAAGATCCGCTCTAAGGAAAAGGAGGTGGGACTGTCTTTCTCCGGATAGTCAGCAACCGCTGGAGAAGCTTGAGAGGTGGAGTAAGCAGAGTTTAGCGTTTCAACGTTCATGGTAATGCCCCAAACACAGTAGGAAAGGTATTGAGTGGTCTAGCGAGCGGCTTTGGACTTCCGCCCTGCTCTACACTTTGACTGTATGGTGATGCCATGGCTCCTGGATCTGGGCTTGTGTCACAACCTCAAACCTGTCAATGAACGCGCCCAGGAAAGCGATCGCAGTTCCCCAGACTCGACACCCAGAACAAAAGAGCCAGAGCGGGTTTAAACCATTCTGACTGGGGTGAGGCGGTTGGAGGATGAATCTCGGCTTCATGAGACAATTGAAAAATTGGGTTAATCCGCCCCAATTGTCCGAAATCACGACGAGGTGTTTTGTGGGGGGGCGATCGCTAACCCTAGTCACGGTCAATCATCCAATCTTGCAGGGCATCCACCCCCAACCCAGCCCGCACCATGTGGGGGGTATCGGTGGTGAGATCGAGAATCGTGGAACTCTTAAACCCCAGTTCAACCCCCGTATCGATGATGATATCCACCACCGGATCAAGGGCATCAAACAAGCGCATCCGTTCAATCCCTAGGGTGGGTAATGTCCCGTCCTCATCCGCTGGTACATAGGCAGAGGTGGAAACCACTGGGTTTCCGAGGGCCGCTAAAATCGCCTGACAGACGGGTTGATTCGGGACACGAATGCCCGTGGTTTTCCGTTTGGGATTCATCACCACGCGGGGTACGAGTTTCGTAGCGGGTAAGAGAAAGGTATAGGGCCCCGGAATTAAACCGCGCATGATTCGATAGGCTTGATCAGCAACAAGGGCATATTCAGCAATGTTGGACAGGGATGAACAGAGGAAGGTTAAGGGTTTATCGTTGGCCATCCGTTTTAGCTGTCGCACTCGCTTCACGGCGGCGGGGGCATTGAGGTCACACCCGATCGCATAAACAGTATCGGTGGGATACAACATCACAGCCCCTCCCCGCAACGCTCGAACTATGGACTCTATTCGGTCAGTTTGCGGATTATCCGGATGGATTGAATACAGAATCGCCATAACGTAGAAATTGAAACATTCAACAATGAACCCCAGACCCGCCACCCCCACAGGTTAAGCTGATATTTACGGCTTAGAGAGGTAGGGTGAACAATGACCAAAATCGCCTATTTTGATTGTCCGACGGGGATTGCGGGCGATATGTGTTTGGGAGCATTGGTGGATCTCGGCGTTCCCCTAGAGTACTTGATTGATCAGCTTCATGGGCTAGGGATGGCGGGGGAGTATCGGCTGCGATCGCACCCCATCACCCACCACGGCCAACAGGGGACGAAAGTCCATGTGGACCTCCAGAAATCCGACCATCCCCCCCATCGCCATCTCCCCGAAATCACTGCCCTCATCCAGGGCGCAAAACTGCCCCGCCAAGCCCGTGATTGGTCGCTCCAGGTGTTTGAACAGTTGGCGATCGCCGAAGGAGCCGTCCACGGCATCCCCCCGGAAACCGTCCATTTCCATGAAGTGGGCGCAGTGGATGCGATCGTCGATATCGTCGGCACTTGTATCGGCCTCGATTGGCTCGGTGTCAGTCGGGTCTATTGTTCCGCCCTCCCCACCGGCAGCGGCACGGTCAAGGCCGCCCATGGTCGTCTCCCCGTGCCCGTCCCCGCTGTGCTGAAACTGTGGGAAACGCGCCACGTCCCGATCTACAGTAATGATCTGGAGGGCGAACTCGTCACCCCCACGGGAGCGGCGTTGATGGTCACCTTAGCCCAAAATTTTGGCACTGTACCGCCCATGCAAATCCAGAAAACCGGCTGGGGTGCGGGGACGAAGGCCTTGCCGCTGCCGAATATGGTGCGCGTGTGGATTGGCACACCCACCGCTGCCGCTGAGACCGGGGCCACCGATCCCAACGCTGACGACCTCGAAACGGTGATCGTCCTCGAAACCCAGATTGACGATGCCTCACCCCAAGCGATCGCCTATGCCCAAGCCCAACTGTTCACCGCCGGGGCCCTCGATGTGTTCACCCAAGGCATTCAAATGAAAAAATCTCGCCTTGGCACGCTGATCACCGTCATCTGTCCCCCCGCTGCCGTGGCCGCCTGTGAAGCGGTGCTCTTTCAAGAAACGCCCACCCTGGGGATTCGGCGATCGCCCCAACGCCGCCGCATCCTTGCCCGCCGCTTCCACACCGTCACCACCCCCTACGGTGATGTCACCCTGAAAATTGCCTCCCAGGGCGATCGCATCCTCAACATCCAACCGGAATACGAAGACTGCGCCACCCACGCCCAAGCCCACGGCATCCCCTGGCACACCGTCCACCAAGCCGCCCTCACCGCCTGGGAGCAACACCAATGAATCCCCCGCCCCATACAATCAATCCTGATCCCCGATAATTGATCCTGATCCTGAATCGTCGCCAATCGCCTAGGGGCGCGATTCCCTACCCACCCCCAACCCGATGACCTTAAATCCACCCACTCAAGCCAAAACGCGATCGTGGACTCAAGCCTTTCGCTACCTGATCCCCTTCCTGGATGGGGATGTGGCCCATTGGTCGATGGAAGCGCGATTGCTGCGGTGGTTAACGTTTCTTTGGTTATTTTTGGGGTTGATGGTGCTGTTTTCCGCCTCCTTCCCGGTGGCCGATGCGGAATATGGCGATGGGCTGTATTACTTCAAGCGTCAATTGGTATGGATTGCCTTGGGGATGGTGGGGTTTAGTGTGGTGGTGCGATCGCCCATCCGCCGCCTCCTCAATCTGGCCCGCTGGCTGATGCCCTTTTTTGTCTTTCTCATTGTCATCACCCTCATTCCCGGCATCGGCACCACCGTCAACGGAGCCACCCGCTGGCTCACCCTCTTCTTCATTCCCCTCCAACCCTCAGAACTGATCAAACCCGTTCTCATTTTGCAAAGTGCCTCGATCTTCGGTCGCTGGCCAAAATTGCCGTGGATTGTGCGGGGCATCTGGTTGAGCATTTTTGCCATCATGCTAGGGGCGATTCTCCTCCAACCCAACCTCAGCACCGCCGCCCTCTGTGGCATGAGTCTCTGGCTGATGGCGTTGGCTGCGGGCCTGCCCTGGCTTGCGCTCTGGGGAACGGCTGGCTCTGGTTTAGTCTTGGGACTCTTCAGTATTGGCATCCAAGACTACCAACGCCGCCGGGTGATCTCGTTCCTCAATCCCTGGGCTGACCCGATGCAGGACGGCTATCAACTGATTCAAAGTCTTTTGGCGGTGGGGTCGGGGGGCCTGTGGGGATCGGGGTATGGCCTGTCGCAACAAAAATTATTCTACTTGCCCATTCAATACACAGACTTTATTTTTGCGGTTTTCGCCGAAGAATTTGGCCTCGTGGGCGGGATCTTGCTGCTGCTCCTCTTGGGCTGCTATGCGACGCTGGCGGTGTGGGTGGCGCTGAAGTCTCGCTATGCAGTGCATCAACTGATTGCGATGGGGGCGATGATTTTTCTGGTGGGGCAGGCGTTGGTTAATATTGCGGTGGCTACGGGGATGCTGCCGACCACGGGGCTACCGTTGCCGTTCTTTAGCTATGGGGGCAGTTCGGTGATTGCGAGTTTAGCGATCGCGGGCCTCCTGATCCGTGTCGCCCGCGAAAGCACCGTTGCCGAAGTGGTGTCCCTCCAGGGCCGCCGCACCAAGCCCCATTCCACCCCCCCGAATCCCACCCCACCCGAAAACCCTTAAAGCAGGGTGGTACACTGGGCTATGGGCTGATGGCCCTCTGTTGATTCAACTCTGCGGACTAAAATCTGTGGCTTCGCTTCGTTCTTCTCGCTCACCGGCTTGGCAACGCTTCACCCTAACCCTGCTTGCTCAGGGGGTGCGCCTTTGGCGTGATCCCCAAACTCGACGCTTGGGTCAATGGGGGGTCGGCACGGGGGGCGCGATCGCACTTTGCCTGTGGAATTGGCAACTCGTCCTCTCCACCAGTGCCGGAGTCGGGGCGATGCTCTCGGTCTATTGGCTACAAACGGGCCAATGGCGGAAATATTGGGCCACGGTGCAGCGGGTGCTAGATGGCCCGCAACAGCCCCTTGTGATTGCGGTGGCCAGTGGGGGCGGCATGGCGATCGCCACCTATCTCGCCAGCACCCTCTGGCTCACCACCGAAAACCATTGGCTCGCCACCAGTGAAATTCTCCAAAGCATCGGCATCATCGCCATTCTCGGCCTACTGATCAGCCAGTTTCTCCACCAACACCGCCACCACCTCAACCACCGCTACGATCGCCTCGTCTGGGCCCTCAGCCATCCCAACCCGATTAAACGCCTCTTCGCCGTCCGCAAACTGAGCCAAGCCTACCCCCGCTACAGCCGCAGCCAACGGGCACACCTGCGCGAATATTTCCTCCTCTCCCTCAGCCAGGAAGACCATCCCCGCGTCCAGCACGCCCTCGTCGCCACCCTCAACCACATCGATCCCGCCCTCCTCTCCCACACCGACCGCCAACCCCTCCACCTCCCCCTCCACCTCAAACACCCCATCCCCGAACCCCACTGGGTCGAACGATAAGCAAAAACCCCTCATCCAGCGGGCGAGGGGTCAATTCAGTAGGGTGGGTTAGGCGGCTTAAACTCCTGATATCACTGCCATTTAGCAATCCGCCGTAACCCACCGATTCAGAGGTGTGTGACCCTACTCTTGAGTTTGCAGCAAACCAATAGGGCATTCTAACCCTGTCCCCCCCAGGCCACAGTAGCCGTTGGGATTCTTCGCCAGGTATTGCTGGTGATAGTCTTCGGCGTAGTAGAATTCCGGCGCGTCTAGAATTTCTGTGGTGATTTCACCATAGTTCGCGGCTTGGATCACCGCTTGATAGGCTTGCTTGGAGGCGATCGCCGCCTGCTGCTGTGCCTCAGAATAGGTGTAAATCCCGGAGCGGTATTGCGTGCCCGTATCATTCCCTTGGCGCATCCCTTGGGTCGGATTGTGGCTTTCCCAAAACACCTTAAGCAGCATTTCGTAGGGGATCACCTGGGGATCGTAGACCACCAGCACCACCTCGTTATGCCCCGTTTGCCCAGTACAGACTTCCTGATAGGTCGGATTGGGGGTTAAGCCCGCCCCATAGCCCACCGCTGTGGAATATACGCCCTCTAACTGCCAAAACTTCCGTTCCGCACCCCAAAAACACCCCAGCCCAAACATCGCCAATTCCATCCCTTCCGGAAACGGAGCTTTGAGGGGATGACCGTTAACAAAATGTTGTTTCGGAACCGGCATCGCTTGGGAGCGTCCCGGTAAGGCTTCGCCGGGGGCCGGCAAGGTTAATTTTTTACCAAAACCAAATAAACCCATAGTGTAAAAATATTGGCCGCAGCCATCACGATGTACATCTATACAGTCTAGCGATCCTCCCCAAGAAGGTTAGGGAATTGCGGCGCGATCGCACCCCCCAATCCAGACCTGGGATCAATTGTTACGGTTTATTGACGCAATGATCCCCGCCATGCCCATCCTCTCGTGTGCTGGGAATGAATTCATGCCATCCGCCCCTTGACCCTAGAGGATTAGGCTTCTTAGATATAGGCAAGCGATCGCGCCGGCTGTCTGAAGATGCGATACCTTCTGTTCATCCAAATGCTTTTTTGATAGCAACCCTGATAACAAACAAAACGTACCGATGGCCGAACAACGCCAATCCTTAGAAGAACTTACCTTGCGGCAACTGCGTAAAGTTGCCAGTGACTATAACATCTCTCGATACAGCAGAATGCGGAAATCGCAACTTCTCGCTGCTATCCAAGCGATTGAAATTGAACGCCTAGCTCCCCCCCTTTCATCTTCCGTTAACTTAGCGAGTCAACCAACCGAGGAAAAAACAGCAGTGGAAGCATCAAAGTTTGAAGTGGGTCAATACGACGAAGCCCTCCCGGATTTAGCTTCTGTGGATGCAGACTTACCCGACTTACCCAGTGGCTATGGTGAGAGTTGCATTGTGTTAATGCCTCGTGATCCCCAATGGTGTTACACCTATTGGGATATCCCCAACGACCAGAAAGAAAGCCTCCGTCGTCAGGGTGGACAACAACTCGCCCTCCGCATTTACGACGTTACCAACATCAATCTCAACGACCAAAACCCTCAAAATACCCAAGAATACCCCTGCGATGAACTGGCCCGCGAGTGGTATTTACCGATTCCGATCAGCGATCGCGACTACATGGTCGAAATCGGCTATCGCTGCATGGATGGCCGTTGGCTCAGCCTCGCCCGTTCCGGCATCGTGCGCGTCCCCCCCGTCTACCCCTCCGACTGGATCGAAGACCGCTTCATGACCGTAGAATGGGAACAAGAACTCGCCGGAAAATCCATCCATCACTTCGAGCAAATGGGCGGCGAAAGCATTGAAGACGAAATTCGCCGCCGGATGCGCGAACTCGAAGAAGTCGCCGCCACCAAACGCCAAGCCGGTTCCATGTTCCGCGCCGAAGAAAGCCTCAGCTCCTACATCTTCCCCTCTGGGATCGGTCAATGGGCCTCTGGTGCTGGCATGTCCGGAGCAGGTTTAACCATGTCCGGTGCGGGGATGTCTGGGGCAGGCTTAACTATGTCCGGTGCTGGCATGTCCGGTGTGGGTTTAACTATGTCCGGTGCTGGCATGTCCGGTGCAGGCATATCCGGTGCAGGCTTAACCATGTCCGGTGCAGGTGTTTCCGGTGCAGGGATAATGTCTGGTTATGGCATGGGTGAAACCCTCGTCTCCGGCATGGGCATGATGTCTGGCATGGGCATGATGTCCGGTTATGGCATGGGCGAAACCCTCGTATCCGGTATGGGCATGATGTCCGGGGCAGGCTTAACGATGTCCGGTATGGGCTTAACCGCTTCGGGTGCGGGCTTAACCATGTCCGGTTACGGAATGTCCGGCTTCGGCATGGGTGAAACCCTCGTCTCCGGCATGGGCATGATGTCCGGTTATGGCATGGGCGAAACCCTTGTCTCCGGCATGGGCATGATGTCTGGCGCAGGTTTAACGATGTCTGGCATGGGCTTCACCGCTTCGGGTGCGGGCTTAACGATGTCTGGTTATGGGATGTCCGGCTACGGGATGTCTGGCATGGGCATGATGTCTGGGGCAGGCTTAACCGCTTCTGGATCTGGTATGGGCATGATGTCTGGTTATGGGATGTCCGGCTACGGGATGTCCGGCATGGGCATGATGTCTGGGGCAGGTTTAACCGCTTCTGGGTCTGGTATGGGCATGATGTCTGGGGCAGGTTTAACGATGTCCGGGGCTGGCCTCAGTGGCTTAACCATGTCCGGTTACAACATGTCCGGCGTTGGTTTTTCCGCCTCTGCCCCGCCGATTCGCCCCCGCAAATTCTGGCTTGTGGCCGATGCTGAATTGATCGTCTACGGCGCAACGGAACCCGATGCCACCGTCACCATTGGCGGTCGTCCGATTAAGCTCAACGAAGACGGAACATTCCGGTTCCAAATGTCCTTCCAAGATGGCCAACTGGACTACCCGATCATGGCGGTGGCCTCCGATGGTGAACAAACCCGTGCGATCCACATGGAATTTGAACGCCAAACGCCATCCCGCCACACCAATACACGGGAAGAGGCAACCCTAGAATGGTTCGACGCTTAACCACAATCTCTATGCCGATTAACGGACAATTGAAATAGCGCAATCGAGCAAGGCTCATGTCTTGATCTATCTAGCCCTGGTTTTCACAACTGGGGCTAGATTTTTGCGATTCAGTTTCACGATCGCACCTTTTTCTCTCGTGATGCGATCGCCCCCCTTGGAACTTAATCCCCCCCAACCACGTCCGCAATCTATAGAAAATATCGGGTTAATTCTGCCGTCACTCAATCCCTGTTGTTATCGATCGCTCCTTAAAAAAATGACTATGCGTTTATCTCGCCTTTCTCTCACCGCCCTTGGCTTTTCCCTCCTCAGTACCATGGTGCTCGGTAATGCGCTCTCGGTCTCGGCCCAATCCACCAACGAGCCAGCGGCAGAGGAAGCCGATGTCGTTGTTGAGCCCGTAGACAATCCCCGCTTTTCCTGTCAATCCATGGATGCAACCCCCACCGTTGCCTACAGCCCCGTCGAACAACCCAATCAACAGTACGCCTGGGCAGCCCCCCGCAGCTTAGGCGGCGGCTGGACCGCAGAACGACGTTGTGCAGAGATTAGCCGCCGCCTCGAAGAATATCGCCCCGATGGTTTGGTGGAACTCAGCACCGGCATGGAAAACGGCTATGACACCATCTGTGTGACCACCGAGGATGATCCCACCTGTCGCATCGTCTTAACTGTTCCCCCCGGTCAAGACCCAATCGCCACCCGCGACAGCGTGTTCAATAACCTCACCCTCGCCAACAGCGGCCAACAAACCCAAGGCGTTCCCACACTCCAAGACCGCAACCGTCCCGGCAATATTCTCGGTGATTTGCGTCAAGTGGGCGATATTTTCGGCGTGGACTTACCCGGTGGTGGTGCAGCGAATCCCGCACCCTCCCGATCCAACTTCGGTGGCATTAACCTCCGCCCCTTCCTCGCCCCCTCCGATCGCGGCACCGGTGAACAGTTAAATCTCCGCTCCTCTGCACCGATCCCCACCACGCCCTCCAATCGTCGCCCCGCTCCCCAGGGTTTACCGATTGATTTTGATATCTAGAACGTTCCTACGGTGACAGGTTGCTTCTGTGTGTTATGTTCCCAAGTCCCTACGGTGTAGGGGCTTTTTTTGTGCTACTGCTCAAAATGGTGCAGCGTAGATCATCGGAGCAAACAGGATGATTAAGGCAGGAAGACGGTATGGAAGCAGCGGTACAGGACTATCACGAGCGGGGGTTTACGGTGGTGCGGGGTCAATTCGGCGGGGCGGCGTTGGGGGCGATCGCTACGGCAACGGCGGCCTGTTTTGAAGCGATGAATGATGCGATCGCTCGCCATGGCCCAGCCCACATTCCCCTGCCCCCGTCCTACCGCTTCGACCCCTATTCCACCGCCCTCAACCCCATCGCCCTCGAAGATTTCGGCCTCGCCTCCTTCGCCGCTACGCTCCGAGCTTGTCTCACCGCTGCCCCGGATGGGCTGGCATTGTTGGACGCGATCGGCGGTTTCACCCACTGCACCCTAACCCGCGCCACTCTCCGCCAACAATACGCCCCCCATCGCGCCCACCCGCTCCACCACCCCAACCGCTGGCATCAAGAAGGGGCCTACGGTGTGACGTTTCCACCCCAGCCCGATGCGCCGCCCCACTGCACCACACCCCCCACGCCGATGGTGACGCTGTGGCTCCCCCTCACCCCCTGCGGCATCGATGCCCCCAGCCTCGAACTCTATCCCATCCCCCAAACGCAGCTTTTCCACTATCACGCCCTCAGCGATCGCACCCTCGCCGCCCACTTCGCCCCCACCCCGCCAGAACTCTTACCCCTAGAACCGGGGGACGGGGTCTTGGTGCATTGGGGGACGTTACACCGCAGCGGGGTACGAGCCGGCATGAGGTGCGATCGCTTCAGTCTCGGCCTCCGCTGGTTCAATCCGACGCAGATCCCAAAAAGTTTAAGGGGCGATCGGTGGCTGATACGCTCAAACCTTTGGGTATGATCATCTGTAAGAACATTAAAAAATCGTGGAGGCTTAACCCATGAACCACTTGTTAGCCGAAATGATCCAAAAAATCCAGATATTATCTGAACCGGATCAGAATCGTATTGCTAAAGATGTTATACAGTCCATTGATCGCATCCTCCAACAGACACAAGAAACGCCAAATTGTTCTCTCGTTCAGATGTTGCGATTGCCTATCTTAGATGAAGAGGAAATAATCTGTTTTGAGCGAGACAAGGATACAGGACGAGATTTTATTTTATGAAATATCTTCTGGATACTTGCGCTTTATCAGAATACTTGAAGAAAAAGCCGGATCACTCAGTGCTCTCTTGGATGTCTGAACAGGATGAGAATGCGTTATTTCTCAGTATTTTGACCATTGGTGAAATCAAAAAAGGGATTGTCAAGATAGAAAATCTTCATCCTGAAAAAGCCAGGATGTTATCGCAGTGGCTTGATAGCATAGAAGCGCGGTTTACATCTCGTATTCTGCCAATTGAGCAGGATGTGATTGATGTATGGGCAAAAATGTGTGGTGAAGCGTTGAGACGGGGGCAAAAACTTCCTGTCATTGATAGTTTAATTGCTGCAACCTGTCGCTATCACAATTTGAACTTAGTGACTCGCAACGTTAAGGATTTTTCGATGATGAATGTTACTTTAATTAATCCTTGGAGTGGGGAGAAATGATGAGAAAATTCAGGTGCGATCGCTTCAGTCTCAACCCCGCTCATACCTCTGCCCTCACAAACGATCTAACAATGCTAACTGAGGCTTTTTTCAATGGCCTGGGATGGGCTGGATGATGTCGCTTGGGGTTCACCTGCTCCGGTCAGGGGGCAGGCGCAGGGGTCTTGGGCGAGCCATTGGGAGCCGACGGTGTGGAGGGCGGCGAGGACGGGGCGGAGGGATTCGCCTTTGGGGGTGAGGGTGTATTCAACGTGGGGGGGGACTTCGGCGTAGACGCGGCGTTCGGCGAGGCCGTAGGTGGTGAGGGTGCGGAGGCGGGCGCTGAGGGTTTTGGTGCTGATGCCGGGGAGGGCTTTGAGGAGTTCGTGGGTGCGGCGATCGCCCCCAAACAGTTCCCGCAGGATCAAGATTGACCATTTATTCCCCAACAGATCCACCACATATTGAATCGGGCATTGGGTCACGGGGGCGGCGCAATTGTCCGGGTTTGCCATGCGGATTACCTTGTGTTTTTTCTTTTGATTAATCCAGATTGGCGGGCGTACTGTCGCCCTTTGCCCGGAAAACTTAATAATTTGTAGAATCAGCCTCAACCCCTGACGGCATCCTAATTGTTTCCCTTGGGAAACTTAGGGGTAGAGTCGGAAACCCTCTTGTCGGCTTGGGGGGCTTGCGCAAGGATGGGAGAACTTGAATGAACTTTCTTGCGAATTGCACCCTATGGTTACTGCGTTGCCGACTCCCCAAATCGATGAGATTCGCCCCGGCGTGAAGGCTCCGGTGAAGGAAACTCTTTTGACACCGCGCTTTTATACGACGGATTTTGAGGCGATCGCCAAAATGAGCCTCGCGTCCCAAGCCGATGAACTCGAAGCGGCGATCGATGAACTCAGAGCCGACTACAATCGCCATCACTTCGTCCGCGATGATGAGTTTAACCAAGCCTGGGATCAATTGCCGGAACATGTGCGATCGGTGTTTGTTGATTTTCTTGAACGGTCTTGTACCTCGGAATTTTCCGGGTTTCTCCTCTTTAAAGAACTGTCACGCCGCCTCAAAACCGATAGCCCGAAACTCGCTGAAGCCTTTGGCCTCTTGGCACGGGATGAAGCGCGGCACGCGGGCTTTTTAAATAAGGCGATGGCGGATTTTGGTGTGTCTCTGGATTTGCGCTATCTGACGAAAAAACGCTCCTATACATTTTTCCCGCCGGAATGGGTGATCTATACGGTGTACCTTTCGGAAAAAATCGGGTATTGGCGTTATATTTTGACCTTTCGCCATTTGGAAAAGCAGCCGGAATATCAAATTTATCCGCTGTTTCGCTATTTTGAGCAGTGGTGTCAGGATGAGAATCGCCATGGGGATTTCTTTAAGGTGTTGTTGCGATCGCAGCCTAAACTTTGGAAAACTTGGACTTCTCGCCTCTGGGCCCGCTTTTTCCTGTTAATTGTGTTCGTTACTCATACCTTGACGGTGTTTGAGCGATCGGATTTTTATGAAATGATCGGCCTTGATGCGAAAACCTATAACCGGGATGTGATTCGCAACACCAATGAAACCTCACTGCGGGCGTTTCCGGCGGTGTTGGATACGAGCCATCCGGACTTTTTCCGCCTCATGGAAGACTGTTCGGACGCGAATTTGGAGTTAACGCGCCTCAGTGAGAGCGATCGCCCGGCTTGGCTCAAAGCCCTGCAAAAATTGCCCCTCCAGGCCCGCATCGCTGGGAATATCCTGCGTCTCTATTTCCTCAAATCCATTGACGCGGAAGCGCAACGCGCCACGGTGCATTAAGGCCATTTTAAAGTTGGTTGGGTGCATCCCACTGTTGCAGATTTCCATGGCTCGCCAGGGATCACCCTCATCCCCAGCCCTTCTCCCGCAGGAGAAAGGAGCCAAAAGCCCTCTCCCTCAGGAGAGGGTTGGGTGAGGGATTGCATAGCTGGGATGCACTCAGTTGGTTCACGCTGGTTCCCCCGTCTCCTGGCATGAGGAGATGGGGGATTTTTGCAGCGGTTGGCACTGGCTCCATCCTGTACCCTAGAGGCACAGACTCCACCCGTAACAACCGATGCCCTCTGTAACCCTGTATAGCTCCAACCGCTGCCCCTACGCCCACCGCACCCGCCTAACCTTGACGGCAAAGGGGGTAGAGTTTGAACGAGTCGAAATTGACCTTGACCATAAGCCGGAGAATTTTCACGAGATTTCTCCCTACGGAAAAGTGCCGGTGTTGGTGGTGGGGAGCGATCGCATTTGGGAATCCGCAATTATTAATGAATATATTGATGAAGTATTTCCCGATCCGCCCCTGCTGCCCACCTTACCGGGAGAGCGGGCGATCGCTCGGATTTGGATCGACTTTGTGAACACCAAATTCACCACGGCCTTTTATAAACTTCTCCTCGCCCAAGACCCCGCCCAACAAGACCAGTGGCGCGAAGAACTGTACCACCATTGCCGCTTCCTCGAAACCGAAGCCCTCCAACCGGATCAGCCCTACATCCTCGGTGATACCTTGAGTTTGGTGGATATTTCCATTTATCCCTGGTTGGAGCGGTGGTCTGCGATCGCCGCCCATCGTCAATTTCCCCTCCCCGCCGACTGTCCGCGCCTCCAGCACTGGTGGCACACCCTCCAACAACACCCCACGATCCAAACCTGGCAAAACGACCCCGCCCAATATGTCGAAGACTATCGCCGCTATGCCAACAACACCGCCACCAGCACCACCGCCCAAGAACTGCGCCAACCCTAAGCCAAGCTCCGCCCCATTTTCCCCCATCCTCAGCCCCACCCCCCGTGGGGTTGCGAGGAAAATATGTCAAAATCAACGATTAATCATGCAATTGGTCAAGGGGAGCACAGCACCGTGACAGTTCAAGACATCATCGATAAAGGCGGGGTCGCCATCTGGCCCTTACTCTTCCTCTCCGTTCTCGCCATGGGGGCAATTTTCGATCGCCTCTGGTTTTGGTCGCGTGTCCTGCTTCAAGAGCGGCAAATCCTGATGAGCGTCATGGACACCGCCTATCGTAACTGGGATGCCGCCGTCGAAGTCGCCCGCGACTACCGCGAGCATCCCATGGGTCGATTTCTCTATACCCCGCTTCATCTCACCCAACCCGAACCGGAGGTGTTTCATCTCGCCCTCGAAGCCGCCGCCGATGACGAACTGGCGATGATGCGCCGAGGCGATAAAATCCTCGAAGCCGTGATCGCCCTGTCGCCCTTACTCGGCCTCCTCGGTACAGTCTTGGGGCTGATTAATTCCCTCGGCTCGATCAGCATTAGCGACCTTGGAACCGCCTCCACCGCCGGGGTCACGTTGGGGATCGGGGAATCGCTAATTTCCACTGCTGCCGGACTGGTGGTGGCGATTATTAGCCTCGCGTTTTATCGTCTCTTTCAGGCCTTTCTCTTCGGTCAAATCCGCGTTTTCCGCAAGGCCGGCAGCGATCTCGAAGTGCTCTATCGCCAACGGTGGATCGAAGCAGAACAGATGAAACAACCCCCCAGCCCGAAAAAAATCCTTGAGATTTAAATCTGGTAATTGGGTGGGAAATGCCCATCCCACCGGCCCGAATTCTCTCCAGTTCGCCCCTTAAAATTCTGATGAGTCAATCCCCCTCTACGCCTCCGAAAAAACGTGCCCCGGCCCCGGCGGCCCATCCCCTCCAGCTTTGGCAAGATAACCACAAACAAGAGGAAGTGCGGATTGAGATTATTCCGCTGATTGATGTGATTTTTTGTATTTTGACGTTTTTTATTTTGGCGGCGGTGGGGGTGTCGCGGCAGCAGGCGATTAGTTTGAACTTGCCGAAGGCGACGACGGGCACGGCGCAGATGCAGGAGATGTTGATCATCAGTTTGGATGATTTTGGGCAGGTGTATGTGGAGCAAAATCCGGTATCAACGCGAAACCAATTGTTTCAGGCGGTGGAGAGTTATTTTGCGACGCGGCCGGATGGGTTGATGGTGTTGTATGCGTCGAAGGAGGCGCGGTATGACGAGGTGATTCAGGTGTTGGATATTTTGCGAGAAGTGGGGGGCGATCGCGTCGCCTTAGCCACGCTCCCCGAAGGTCAAACCCCGCAATCGGTTGAGCCTAACCCGATTGATCCCAACATGATCCCCAACGGTCTCCCCGACAGTGAACTCCCGCCGGACTTTGGACAACCCGGCCTCGATCCCCTTGCCCCTAGTCCAGATAGTACCTTTCCCCCCACGGATGCCCCCGATTCCCTCG
Organism: Spirulina subsalsa CS-330; assembly: GCF_028330765.1. Classification (GTDB taxonomy): domain Bacteria; phylum Cyanobacteriota; class Cyanobacteriia; order Cyanobacteriales; family Spirulinaceae; genus Spirulina; species Spirulina subsalsa_A. The sequence goes on from NZ_JAQMTY010000079.1 coordinate 35,127, forward strand.
CTCCCCTCGGAGCACCGCCTATTCCCACCCCAGACCCGGAGCCGAATTTACCGGCTCTCCCAGCGGAGTAAGGCCGGCGCGATCGCGGTCAACTTGCCAGCGTTTGAGGGCGCGGGAAAAGGCACTCAGCCCAGAGAAACCGAGGAGATAGGCCACTTCACTTTTGGTGAGGTCATCTTGGGTGAGGAGTTTGGCGGACATTACTTGGCGCACATCATCGAGGAGTTGGGTGAAGGTGGTTCCCTCCCGTTGGAGGTGATGTTGCAGGCTGCGGGAACTCATCATCAGGCAGGTGGCGACTTCCTGGATCGTGGGCAGATGGCCGTAGAGACTGATGGCGAGGATTTGCCGAACCCGATCGCTCACCAGATTGCCCACCGATTGCGTCAGGAGTACCTGCCCCTGCTGCTCAAACAGGTTAAAAAAATGGGGATTCGCCCCAATCACCGGCAACGTCAGCATCCGGCGATCGATCACGCAATAGGTTTCCTCGCCGCCAAACTGAAACGCCACATCGCCGAACGTCTCCCGATGCACCGTCAAGCCTGGATCATCGGATGGCGCAGCATAGTGAAATCCCATGCGTTGAATCAACTGGGTTTCCCGCCCCACCAACCGATCAAAAATACATTTGAGCGCAGACATCACATAATCCACCACATACCGCTCCGCCGGATGCCAACCCATCTCACTGCTGGCGATCGCCAACTGCACAACCGTCGCATCTTGGCGCACCACAAACCGCTCCACATCCGCCAACAGCCGCTCATACTGGGTCAAGATCGTCAACGCATCCCCCAGCGTTGGTGCATTCATCATCATGTAGCCCACCACCCCCAAGCTATTCAACAGCGCGTAGCGACCGAGCTTTAAGCCAATCTGTAGATCCTGAGTGACGCGGGCCAGTTCGTCCCACATGGCCCAGGCTTGCAGTACCGGAAAACGCGCCCCCGCTTGCAGCAGCATGGCCTGATCAATGCCGACTCGCCGCATCATGGGGGCGATCGCCACTCCGTGCGCTTGGGCCATTTGGAGAAAGGTATAGATGAGGTGGGCAGAGACAGTCGGAGAACGCTGGAGCATTGCACTAATTCGGATGCTTTACAAAATTTCACGGGGCATTGTGCATAAGGCCAAACTTTTGGCGTTGTCGGCCAACCTCATTTTTGATTAACCCTTTCATAATGCAACAAATAGCATCTTCACCATCATCATCGGGTGAATATTTCAGGTCGTCGTTGGCTCGATGTCTGAGGTTCAGCAGATCGTAAAGTGCATTTTTAATCCTGACATTTGCCCTCAACCCCCATGTCTACCTCCTTAAAACTCTCTCGAAAACGTGACGCGATCACACCTTCTCCCAAAACAATGCCTTCCCAAAAAGGTGCGATCGCACCCCCCACGACCACCCTCCCCCCTGGGGCGTTGATTGATAATGTCAGCCAAGCCGCGCCAACCGTGCAACGGCAAGCCACCGGAGCAACCGCCGCCCCGGTCGAAATTGAATCCGAAATTCACCGCGCCCAAGGCAGCGGCCAAGCCCTCGACCCGCAGCTACAGCGTTCCATGGGTCAAGCCATGGGAGCCGATTTCAGCCATGTCAAAGTCCACACCGATCGCACCTCAGATACGCTCAACCACGCCCTCCAAGCCAAAGCCTTCACCACCGGCAGCGATGTCTTTTTCCGCCAAGGGGAATACAACCCCAGCAGCAAAGGCGGCCAAGAACTGATCGCCCACGAACTCACCCACGTCGTCCAGCAAACCGGCGCAGCGGTGCAACGTCAACACGATCCGATCATTCAACGCCTAGGTTTGTCAGACGCATCAAAACACCTCACTTCCCCTGATCCGGCTGCCGATCAAGTAGCACGGGCCGACTTTATTCGAGACAATTTTAGTGATTTTTGGTTTCGACTCCGGATGGATCGGCCATTATGTGATGCAACATTAGACTTTACTGATAAAAATCTTGCCGGTGAAAACCTGAGAATCATTCGAGATGCCTACCATGCGTCGATTGGTTTGCCGGCCATTTTCGATCAATATATTCCCTATGATGGGCCTGATTATGTCAATATTGGCTCTCGTTTGAGAGATCGATTAATCGCCCAAGGTCGAGATAATTTTACGATGACAGATATGGAAGAAGTATTAAGAGAATTAGCTGGCCCCGTGAGAACTATAATTCACAATGAACGAAGTAAGCCAGCATTTGCAGCCGATTACATTGCGATGTCCGATGCGTTTGGATATGGTGCTGGAGGGGGGCGTGAGCGAACTCGGGGGCGGGGTGATGCTAGTGCAGACTAATAATGATGCTTGAATATCTTTCTATTACGTTCATTCCCTTAATTTTGGATCATGAAATAGAGGCTACTCAGTATAGGAAAAAAGTTAGTCAAAAATCTCTAGAGGTTGATCGCAAGCAATAGAAATTCACGATAAAAAAAAGACTCATGACCGAGACTCAAACAACCCATTCAGACCAATTACAGGAACTTTATAACGGGGTTGCATGGGTGCGATCGCACCTCAGCCACTATCTCGAATCCGGTCAAGTGCAGCGCGACCATCCGCCGCCGCCCGTATCACGCTTGGCGAGTCTGTCGCAGCGGTTGGGGTTGTCTTCGTTTGAAGCGAAAATTGTGCTGCTCTGTGGGGCGATGGAACTTGATCCCCATGGTGCGACCCTCTGCGCTCAGATGATGGGCAACCCAGACCATAGCTATCCGACTCTGGCGCTGGCGTTGATGTTGTTTCCCGATGCGGCGTGGGATGTGCTGTCGCCCCAATGTCCGTTGTTACGGTGGCAGGTGGTGAAGCTGGATGCAACGTTGGGATTGACCCGCGCTCGGTTGACCCTTGACCCTCGGATTTTGTGCGATTTACTGGGCGTGCCTGCGTTCGATCGCGCCCTAGCTCCTTGGATTCATCCCCTCAGCCTCGAAACCATCGCCCTGCCGCCGTCCCAGCAAGCGATCGCCGATCAAGTCATCCCCGTCTGGCGTTCCGGTCAGTATCCCCTGGTGCAACTGTGCGGCACAGATCGCCAGGCCAAACGTGCGATCGCCCTCACCATTGCCCAGACGTTAGGCTTGCAGATTTATCAACTCCCGATTAGTAATCTGAGCAGCGATCGCGACACCCTCACCACCCTAAAGCAGCAATGGTTGCGGGAAGCCATTCTCAGCCAAGCGATCCTCTTGATTGATGCCGATGCCCAAACCCAGCCGGAGCAAAAAATCGCGATCGCGTCCTTTGTCGCCGGCCTCCCCGTTCCTCTGATCCTGAGCAACCAAAGCCGCCAACCCCTCAACGAAACCAGCCTCACCTTTGAATTGCGCCCCCTCCCCTACCGCGAAAAGCGGCAACTGTGGCACACCTATCTCGGCGATCGCGCCGCCGATCTCAACGGCCACCTCGATCCCCTCGTTGCCCAATTCAGCCTCAACAGCCACACGATCCAAGCGGCCTGCGCTGCCGTCCAAGATGTCCCCAGCCCCGATTTAAGCGATCGCCTCTGGCACTATTGCCGCACCCAAGCCCGCCCCCAACTCGACCACCTCGCCCAGCGCATCCACTGCACCGCCACCTGGGACGACCTCGTCTTGCCCGATCGCGAACGTACCATCCTCCGCGACATCGCTACCCACGTCAAACAACGCGCCAAAGTTTACGAAAAATGGGGGTTCGCCGCCAAAAGTGTTCGGGGGCTGGGGATTACGGCTCTCTTTGCCGGGGCCAGTGGGACGGGGAAAACCATGGCCGCCGAAGTGCTGGCCCAAGAATTCCAACTCGATCTCTATCGCATTGATCTCAGCGCCGTTAGTAGTAAATACATTGGCGAAACCGAGAAAAATCTCCGCCAAATTTTCGACGCTGCCGAAGCCGGATCAGCCGTTTTACTCTTCGATGAAGCTGATGCTTTATTTGGCAAACGAACGCAGGTAAAAGATAGTCACGATCGCCACGCCAATTTAGAAGTGAGTTACCTCTTACAACGGATGGAATCCTATCAAGGCTTGGCGATTTTAACCACCAATCTCCGCGATTCCCTCGATCAGGCCTTTGTGCGGCGGCTCCGGTTTATGCTCACCTTTCCGTTTCCCAAGGCAGAACATCGTTACGCCATCTGGCAGCGCATTTTTCCCCCTCAAACCCCCACCCAGGCGTTGGATTATGACGAATTGGCCCAGCTTGAAGTAGCGGGGGGAAATATTCGAGCGATCGCCCTCAATGCCGCCTTCGTTGCCGCCGAAGCCCATGAGCCGATCCAAATGAAACATCTCCTCAAAGCCGTGCGCGTCGAATATTTAAAAATCGGTCAACCCTTAACCAATATCGATCTTGAGGTATGGCTCGATCCGGAAAACGTCACCGCATCCGCATCATAATCAGGGGCGATCAACTATCTGGCTAACGTGAGTTTGATGAACAGAAAGGGGCAAGAAAAACGCTGAGACTGAAAAAAAGAAAGCCCCGACTCAGCAATAAATACCAATTCAACCCAAGAAAACCGTCTGGATGTGACATTCCGCAAGTTACTCAAACATTGCTCCATCAATGGTGCGTCAGATTGATGAATTCATGATGATATATAGCGATCTTAAATCAATCGGAGATCTTATCTCCTCATCAACAAGGGGCTTCAGCCCCTTGCCTGTTCATGAATCAAATAGGATTGCTATAGAGGGTTGAATGGTCTGACGCATCATTCAGTACCATCATTTGTCTGAACCTGCGGAAAGTGAGTTAGAACCCTCTGCCATCTGGCTAAACCTCGCTTTTCTGCGACTTCTTGCGGTTATTCGTGAGGGTTTCAATCCGATTAAAGAGCAATGTTTGCTCTTTAAACGCTTGATCATAGACATGGCGAATTACATCCTGGGTGTTGGGATCATTCTTGCCGTTGGGGTCAAACTCTGGATAAGCTGCTTCGCAGCAATTTATAATATCGATGATGGCTGGCAAGAGTTTTCTGATCGAAGTTCGTGAGTCATAATCAGTTTTTGTCTTTTGACGATGGTAGTACGACATTGCCTCAGCAAGTTCGTTTAAATTGAAGGTAGATTGTTCATAAGAACCAGACACCGGCTTGCCTGGAATAAAGTTCAATTTCTTAATAAGTATATCTCTCAACATGATTTGTGTACCAAACTGGCGATGTTTTTCAGCGGCATTATCATACATTTCGCCCTGTTGTAAAGTTCCTTTTGGACTAGGCAGTTTTCTTTCAGTTTTAGGTTTAAGTTTTGCTTGAGTTTTAGGTTGTTTGATTTCTACTTCTGTATTTTTTTGAGGACTAGAACCTTCCCCAGAAGTTGCAGAATTTTGGTTTACATTTTTTGTCGAGCTATCTTGAGCATTGTCCGCAGAGGATTTCTTCTTCAGTGCAGATAACAGTTTGTCTGATTCATCCTCAATATTGCTGTAGATCGATCTAGCGCAAGTTGCAGGGCAGTCCTTCGCTTCTTTTGGGCTAATGCAATCCCAATAATCACCCGTAATTCGGCTCATCTGATCGAGTAAATTAAGGGCATCAGTAAGATTGCTTATTCCCTTTGAATTTTGATCCCGGAATTTTTCATACTCCTGCAAAATATTGATCATCTGGCTATGGGACTGGATATAGTCTTCCTTCTGTGCATGATCACCATTACTCATTTTATAGTCAAAGACCGCCGCTTCTTGCTTTTCAAATTCCGCTGCGGTCATGATCTCATTAGTCAAGAAATATTGAGTTGAGTCTATTTCAGTGGCATCCTCTTGACCCTGAGCCGTTTGGCGATCGCTCCCTCCACTCTGTTTGCCATCCTCAATTTTAACCTTTTCACCCTGACCTTCTTGCAAGCTGGGAGGTTTAATCGTCACATCTACTTCTAGATCTTCCGGTGCAAGATGTTCAAAATTATCAATAAGTGACTGATAATCTTCTATACTTCCTTTGATATCTTTGAGGGTTTCAAATATTCCTTCCATGTATACGGGAGGTTCTTGTATTTCTTTGTAAATATTGGCGGGTTTTAGGAGCTTGCTGTGAATCTTAAATACGATCGTCAGAAGACTAGACACAGTAGTATCTTCGCCAAATGATTTGATGTATTCAGAACAAGGTTCAACCAAACCTTGTTCAATCAAAGTCTTGAGAGACAAAATCATTTTAATTTGATCAACAACGCTCATGCCTCCCTGTTTAGCAAAAAATGCTTGTCTTGCTTGTATAAACATTTTAAAACCATTATCAATTACGGCAAACCTTTCATTTTTTCGAGAGCCAAAGAAAGGAGTTGTTTTTTCAATAAAGTAATCTAGCGGCATCAAATTAATTTGCACCGCAGCCACCATGTCTTGAAGATCAAGATCTCGTTGATTTTCGATGGTAGTTATTGCTTTAAAGGAATCTTTGACTTCTGATTTAAAACTAGCTAGATTCTGTTGGTTAGATAAGGCAAATTGAATCTCTTCAGCGACGTGTGCTTTCATATTCGTTTCAACGGCTGTATTTGCTGGTAAAGCTTGGATTTTTTTAAGCATATTCAAGCATTGACTAGACTGCTTAATCAAGCCATCAAAGTCTGCCTCAATTGTCTTCAAAACATTGCGACGCTCCTTAGGGGGAATACTTTTACCACTCTTCTTCGCTTGATCGCCAATAATTTGATCTACTTTATTATGTAAATCGTAAACTTTTTGAAGACAACTGATATTAAACGTCAAATAATTTTTGTAGAGGTCTTGAAGGGTTCCCAAATTATTCACTTGAGACTCTTGTTTCTGGACGGATTGGGAGCCGCCGGATTGCTGTACCACATGGGTTAATTCGTGGGCGATTAATTCCTGACCTGCTGTGCTGTTGGGGTTGTATTCGCCTTGGCGGAAAAATACGTCTTGCCCGGTGGTAAACGCCTTAGCTTGGATGGCGGTATTGAGTTGATCGGACTGGCCATTGGTATGAATCCGCACGTTGCTAAAATCTGCCCCCATGGCCTGGCCCATGGATTCCTGCAAATTCGTGTCTAGAGATTGACCCCCTCCCTTGGCCCGTTGAATCCCAGTTTCCACATCCGCAGCAACAGCCCCGCCTCCTAAATTTCCCTGAGCCTGCATGACTCCCGCAAGGGGTGAAGGGGTGAGATTGCGGCCAACGGGTTGAATCGGGGTGGATTTCGTTTGGACGGTGGGGGCATTGATGGCCTGTACCACTTGTTTGGCGGTGGCATCGGCTTCCTGTTCGTAGCGATCGCCCACCTCCCCCAAGGTTAACTTCGCCTGAACCGGCAGCAGGCCAGAACCCTCGACCGCCACCACCGATGGTGGCACAGCGCGGGGTGAAGGGGCTAGATGGGAAGCCTTTTTTTGGACGGGCGGCACAAAAGGACGAGACTGTTGAACTTGATTTTTAGCCATGGTGTCACCTATCGAAGCTGAGGAATATACGGAATCTATGCGGAATTTTGCCCTCAGTTTTGATCGGGCATTACGGGAGTTTATAACATCATGAGAGGTGAATTGAAATACGACTTTAGTCTAGATTTTTAAATCACCTTCTATTGTTTTCACTTGACAAGTGAAAACAATTCTGGTTCGTTACAATGTGGGTAAATAGTAAATCTTGAAAAGAAGTGAATCTATCATTGATAACTCAAAAGAGATACTTGTTTAAAACCGATTCAGCGATATAAAGCGATGAATAATGATTGGCACGCCGTCAATTCACAATCCTTGATTGAAAATGTTAATCAGCTTCAGCAGTTTTTAGAACGGCGGTGGTCTGCTCAACAAAACCCCGACGAGGATATCGGGGGAGATCGTGATCCCATGATCCAGATCCCGGCACTTTCCCCCCCTTCCCGCCTAGAAACGCTTTACACCACATTTAACCTCTCTCCCTTTGAACTGAATTCGCTGCTCATGGCCGTTGGCGTTGCCCTTTTTCCCCGGTTTTCTGCCCTCTGTGCCAGCTTCAACCATAACCCCCAGATGCCCTATCCCACCTTTGGCCTGGGGTTACAACTTTTTGCCCATGCCCATTGGAATGCTTTCACACCCCAAGGGCCCCTCCGCCGTTGGCAACTCCTGGATGTGGGAACTGGCCCAGTCATTACCCAATGCCCGCTGCAAATCGATGAAACGATTTTGCATTACTTGATGGGGGAACCCTACCAAGACGATCGCCTCGCTTCCTTCATGAGTCCCCTGGTGGCGGATACGGCGGCAATGTTGCCCCCCTCCCATGCTCAGATTGTGGAGAACCTGTTAACACTGCTGACGGCTGAGACTCCGGGGATGGTGCAACTGTGTGGTGTGGAGCATAGTGATAAACGGGCGATCGCTGCCGCTGTGGGGGAAGCTCTCCAGAGACCTGTGAAAATTTTATGGGGCGATCGCCTCCCCACCGACCGGGACAACCTCCGCTACATCACCCAACGCTGGCAACGGGAAGCCGCCCTCACCCAAAGCTTGTTAATTCTCGATCTTGACGGCTTCAATTTTGCTGATGGGGCCAAAGGGGCGATCGCCACCCAACTGATCACCGATCTGCCACCCCCCCTGCTCATCTTCACGGAAGAACGCATCCAAAGCCCCCGCCATCCCCTCATTACCCTTGAAATCCTCTCCCTCACCTATCAAGAACAACTGGATCTCTGGCAGCGGAACCTAGGTGAGGCGACCCACCTCCTCAGTGGTGAGTTAGGGATGATGGTGTCACAATTTAACCTCAGTCCCCAGGCGATTCAAGCCGCTGCCCATCATCTTCAAAAACAACCTCAAACCGAGTCAACCTCCACCGCATCTCCCTCGATCATTGCCCAACAACTGTGGCAAATTTGCCGCACCATGGCCCGCCCCCGCTTAGATGACCTTGCCCAACGCATTGATACTAAAGCCACTTGGTCAGATTTGGTTTTACCGGAAAATCAACTGAAAATTTTGCAGCAAATTGCTGTCCAACTGCGTCAACGGTCTAAGGTCTATCAAGAATGGGGCTTTGCGGCTCAAAATAATCGCGGTTTAGGGATGACGGCGTTATTTTCCGGGGCCAGTGGGACGGGGAAAACCATGGCCGCCGAAGTGCTGGCCCAAGAATTCCAACTCGATCTCTATCGCATTGATCTCAGTGCCGTGAGTAGTAAATACATTGGCGAAACTGAGAAAAATCTCCGCCAAATTTTCGACGCTGCCGAAGCCGGATCAGCGGTTTTACTCTTCGATGAAGCTGATGCTTTGTTTGGCAAGCGGAGCGAGGTGAAAGATAGCCACGATCGCCACGCCAATTTAGAAGTGAGTTACCTCTTACAACGGATGGAATCCTATCAAGGCTTGGCGATTTTAACCACCAATCTCCGCGATTCCCTTGATCAGGCCTTTGTGCGGCGGCTCCGGTTTATGCTCACCTTTCCGTTTCCCAAGGCAGAGCATCGTTACGCCATCTGGCAGCGCATTTTCCCCCCTCAAACCCCCACCCAGGCGTTGGATTATGACGAATTGGCCCAGCTTGAAGTAGCCGGGGGAAATATTCGAGCGATCGCCCTCAATGCCGCCTTCAATGCCGCCGAAGCCCATGAGCCGATCCAAATGAAACATCTCCTCAAAGCCGCCCGCGTCGAATATTTAAAAATTGGTCAAGCCCTGACGGGGATTGATCTAGATGCGTGGTTGGAGCCGCAACGGGTCGAAAACTGAGGGGGAGCCAGAAATCAAGGGGAGCGATCGCGCCGAAATTGGGCGGTGAGAGGTGCGATCGCGCCCCGGCCCCTCCTTTAGAACGGCCCAGAAACACGCTATTCTAAGGGTTACCCTCGAATCTCACACCCAACCGGATTCGATGCACCCCTGACTTCACTCGACGTAACCCACCATGTTTGACGCTCTCGCCGACCGCTTAGAAGACGCTTGGAAAAAGCTACGCGGCCAAGACAAAATCTCCGACACCAACATCAAAGACGCGCTCAAAGAAGTGCGGCGGGCCCTCCTCGAAGCCGATGTAAACCTGCAAGTGGTGCGGGATTTTGTCAAAGAAGTCGAGCAAAAAGCCCTCGGTGCAGAAGTGATCACCGGAGTCCGTCCCGATCAACAATTTATCAAAATCGTCCATGATGAATTGATTGCGATCATGGGCGACAGCAACGCCCCCCTCGCCCATGCCGACACCGCCCCCACCGTGATCCTCATGGCCGGGCTGCAAGGAACCGGGAAAACCACCGCCACCGCTAAACTCGCCCTCTACCTCCGCAAAGAGCAGCGTAGTTGTTTGATGGTGGCCACCGATGTTTATCGTCCGGCAGCGATCGATCAATTAATTACCCTAGGGCAACAGATTGATGTGCCCGTCTTTGACCTCGGCAAAGATGCGAACCCCGTCGAAATTGCCCGCCAAGGGGTGGAACGGGCGAAAGAATTGGGCGTGGATACGGTGATCATCGATACCGCCGGACGGTTGCAAATTGACGCAGACATGATGGGCGAGTTGGCCCAGATTAAAGCGATCGCCAAGCCCGATGACACCCTCCTCGTCGTTGATGCCATGACCGGGCAAGAGGCCGCCAACCTCACCCGCACCTTCCACGATGAAATCGGCATCACGGGGGCGATCCTGACGAAAATGGACGGGGACAGCCGAGGCGGGGCGGCGCTTTCGGTGCGCTGCATTTCCGGCCAGCCGATTAAGTTCATCGGGGTGGGGGAAAAGGTGGAAGCCCTCCAGCCTTTCTATCCCGATCGCATGGCCTCACGCATCCTCAACATGGGCGACATTCTCACCCTCGTTGAAAAAGCCCAAGAGGAAATCGATCTCTCCGATGCGGCGGAACTCCAAGAGAAAATCATGGAGGCGCGGTTTGACTTTAACGACTTCCTCAAGCAGATGAAACTGCTGAAAAATATGGGGTCGTTGGGCGGGATTATGAAGCTCATTCCCGGCATGGGGAAACTGAGCAGTTCCGACCTTCAAAAAGGCGAGTCGCAACTGAAAATCACCGAAGCGATGATCAGTTCGATGACCATGGCCGAACGCAAAGATCCCGACCTCTTGGCGAAGTCTCCGAGTCGGCGCGATCGCATCGCTCGCGGCTCCGGCCATTCCGTCCGCGCAGTCTCGAAACTGATCGCCGACTTCACCCGGATGCGATCGATGATGAAACAAATGGGCCAAGGCGGCGGCATCCCTGGCATGGGAATGCCCGGCATGGGCGGCGGCGGTCTCGGCGGCATGTTCGGCGGCGGCCCCGGCGGTGGGATGCCGAACATGGGCGGCGGCAAAAAACGCAAGAAAACCAAGAAAAAGAAAGGCTTTGGCGAACTGTAAGCCCTGCCTTTGAGGGCGATCAGAAGCCCCTCGCCCTGTGGGAGAGGGGTTTGGGGTGAGGGGAAGGAGTAACCTGCGGAAGGTCAGGATCTAAGTCATGATCACCGTTTTGAAGCGGATTTTGAGATAGTCCTCTTCCATTTTTGCGCCAGCGGGTTGGAGGGCGGCGAGGGCTTGGGGGAGGACGAGATTACGGCGATGGTTGCCGATGCGGATATTTAATTCATCACCGGTTTTGTTGAGTTGAATTTGATCCTTGCGGATGCCGGGTAGGTAGAGTTCAAGACTGTATTGATCGCCGTCTTGGACGACGCGCATTGTATTTTCTTGGTAATAAATTTGGGTGGGATCTTCATCGCCGTAAAGAGTTTTTTTGAGGCGATCGAGGGCTTCTAAACCGCACATTTCCGTTGAATAAAGGGGCACTTCTTTCACGGGCAGGGGATGAAAATCGCTGTGGATTTCTTGCTTGTAAACCTGTTGATTGGCTTTCCACTGTTGGAAAAACGGATCATTGACGGTATCAGGAATGATCCGATTGGCGATGATTAAATCCGTGGCGACGTTGTACAAACTCAGGTAGGCATGGGCGCGGCGGGATTCTTTCAACACCATCCGTTCAGGATTAGTTACTAACCGTACCGAGGTTTTTTGGTTGTCGGTGAGGACTTTTTCGAGGGCTTCGATTTGTTCGTAAAACTCATAGGGTGCATCCATCACCTCTTTATCCGGCAGGGAAAACCCGGCAATGGGCTTAAAAAACGGCTCCACGAGGGGACGGAGGGCAACGGACATCCCTTGCAAGGGTTTATAGAAGCGGCGCATATACCAGCCACCGACTTCGGGGATGCTGAGGAGACGGAGGGCGGTTCCGGTGGGGGCGGAGTCGATGATCAGCACCTCATAGTCGCCGTCGTCGTAGTGGCGTTTCATCCGCACGAGGCCAAAAATTTCGTCCATGCCGGGGAGGATGGCGAGTTCTTCGGCTTGGACACCATCGAGGCCGCGGGCTTGGAGGACTTGGGTGATGTAGCGTTTGACTGCGCCCCAGTTGCCTTCGAGTTCCATGAGGGCATCGAGTTCGGCGGCCCAAAGGTTGGGGCGGATTGGCTGGGCTTCGTGGCCGAGGTCGATTTCGTAGCTGTCGGCGAGGGAGTGGGCAGGATCGGTACTCAGGACGAGGGTTTTGTAGCCGAGTTCGGCGCAGCGGAGGCCGGTGGCGGCGGCGACTGAGGTTTTACCGACTCCTCCTTTGCCAGTCATTAAGATTAAGCGCATGAGTATTGATCCTACTTGGGGGCGGGTGATGAGAAATTGATACGTTTCTTTACTTTAGCGGGTTGGGGGAGTGACTGACGAGGTACGCCGGGCCGCTTACCCTTTGACACTTTATGCTTCAACGGGGGTGAGGCGATACAGTCGTCCGAGTTGGGCTGCGGTTCGGAGGTCTTGGTTTTGCAGGGCTTGACGCAGGTGATCGAGTTTTTGCGCTTCGGCAAGATCAAGGTAAGGTGACCAATCATGATCGGTATAGGTTAGGGTGATTTGAATTTCTGCCATGTAGTCACCATGGCGAATGATTTTGGTTTGGGTTTTAGTGTTCATGGTTTTCGAGTTTTGTGGTCATGTTCCCAACGGTCTGGGCTGGGTCGATAGGCGGTGATTAAGACTGCGGGAGATTTGGCATTTTTGGGAATGCCCCACACAGTATATATGGGTTGGTTTTGATAATCTCTCTTTTTGATTTCTTGTTGATGAATCAATTTCAAAATTTGGTTAAATGTTTCGCTCATTATTTCAGAGGTCGCCACGGAAGGCTCTTTGTAGGAGGGAGTTGAATAGGTTTTCTGATTGTTGTTTGAATTTCTGACTTCTTGCATAAAATAGATCATGCTTCTGATAAAAAGTATCAAATTCTTCTTGTAGCTTTCTAGATGGAAGAAAAACAGGAAGTTCTCTCAAATCAGAAAGATTAAACAAGCTTTGTACTCCCCCTTTGGTTCGACGCTTTAAGAAACTAGAAACTCCAGAAAATATTAAATAGCTTGCAATAAACCTTGGATTAATCAAATCACTTCTTACATCAATTAATCCTAGATTTCTATGAATGTTCGCCCCATATAGCTCTTTTGGAACAACTCCAACTGTTCCCAAAGTACCAACAAGTGATACAAGTATTTCCCCACCTTTTAAAATTGTCCTATTATACTGATCTGATAATTTTTGGGATACGCAATGTAATCCTGAAGTTTTTACTGTTCCATCTTCTAAATCCTGAATTCTTAACATAGGAATTCCATTCTTATTATGTTCTCCTGGCTTTAGAATTCCATATGTAATTGGACGATTTGTCAACTCTTCTAACTTCACAACATCCCACCCCTTGGGGTTTGTGGCGGGATCGCCGAACATATCGAGGAAGAGCGATCGCGCCAACTCTTCCGTTAACCGAATCGCCTCCCGACGCTTACGCCGCACCCCGTCCGCCTTATCCAAAATCGCCGCAATCCGCTTCTGCTCCTCAAGAGGCGGGTAAACAATAGGGAATTTTGCTAATATTTTTGGGCTAATTCTTGGTAAATTTACACCAGTTGATCTAGTGGTTGCCAAATTAACTAAAATTTCTTGTCTCAAGTAATAAAATAGATAATTTTTGTCAATACTTTCGCTTGGCTTTATCGGCAAAATATCAGTGCTACAAACGCCCAAGAAACTAGGACGAGAAATCTTTTTAAGATATGGTCTAAGTTTTCCATACAAAATATGGGATTCTGTAAATTGAAATTTACTGCTTGCAATATCTCCGTTCATCACGATCGAAAAATCTTTAATATTTCCACCTCTGTTAATATTTTCTAGTCCAATATACTTAGTTCCTTCTTTTATTGAATCTGGTTGTATTGATAATCTTTCAATGGTTGCAACCTTATCCAATGTCGATTGCTTCCAACCATCAGGCTTTTTGATTTCAATCATATTTTCAAAACCCCCTAAAATATCCAAAACACAACAAACCCTAAACCCACAAATCCCCAACCCCATCACGCAGAGATGAGCCGCCCCCTCGGTTCCGGAACCTCCCGCCCCAACTCTTGCGCCGTCGTGATCCATTCCCGAATTACCACCTCCACATTACGCACCGCCTCCGTATAACTTTGTCCATCCGCAAAACATCCCGGCAACTCCGGAACCTCCACCACAAAGCAATCATCCTCATGGCTCCAATAAATCACTAACTGATACTTAATTGACATCGCGATCACCTAAATTATATTTAAGAATTAAACCTCTAATTTGCTTCACTTGATACGCCTTCGCCTGTGACCCTCGCGGCTGGATGTTGATGATTTCAATAATATCCTCCCTCGTGAAAATAAAGTGGTCACCCTTCACCCTTTGGTCAAAACCCAACTTAAGCAACAAACCACAAAGTTGTTTGAAATCAATAGTTGTGTCCGATTTACCCCCGATTATCTTCAATAATAGCTTTTCATATTTACCCATCTAAAAAGCTCCATCCATTGCTCTATTCCAAAGACTCAAACGCAAATTGTGCTGGTTCGATATGCAGTCATTAACCCAAAACAGCCAAAACATCCCCATCACTCTGGGCGGGTAATATCGATCGCAATTTTGCCGCTGAAGTTGGGGATGGGGGCGGCTTCCTTGGTGAGTTGGATGCGGACTTGGGTGATGCGGGGCAGGGTGAGGAGGCGATCGCTAATCACCGTTGCGAGGCGTTCGATCAGGGCGTAGGGTTGGGTTTGGATCGTGGTTTGGACGATCGCGATCGCCTCTCGATAGTCCAGCGTTTCCCTGAGATCATCGCGGGCCCCCGCCACCCGCAGATCTACCCAGAGAGTCAGATCCACCGAAAACCATTGCCCTAACACCGTTTCTTCCGGCAATGCCCCCGTATACCCGTAGGCGCGGATGTTAGTGATGTGGATGCGATCGCTGCTCATTCCCCTAAATCCCGATGGGTGAACGGTTTTGCATTTTCGCCGGTATAGGTGGCAGCGATGTGACCCTGGCCCACCACCTCGTATTTATAGGTGATTAAGCCCTCTAACCCCACCGGGCCACGGGGCGGCATTTGGGCGGTGCTGATCCCCACCTCTGCGCCGAAGCCGTAGCGGAACCCATCAGCGAACCGCGTCGAGCAATTGTGAAACACCCCCGCCGCGTCTACGGTTTGTTGAAATTGGCGGGCGATCGCCTCATCTTGGGTGACGATCGCATCAGTATGTTTGGAGCCGTAGGTGTTGATGTGGTCAATGGCAGCGGTGACAGAATCCACCACCTTAATCGACAGAATCAGATCACTATATTCCGTCGCCCAATCTGCATCGGTGGCAGGGTTGATCGGGATAATCTGCCGGGTCGCAGCATCACCGCGCAATTCCACGCCCTGGGCTTGGAGGGCAGCCGCGAGGGGGGGAAGGAGTTGGGGCGCGATCGCTTCATGTACCAGCAGCGTTTCAATCGCATTACAGGCCGCCGGATAGTGAGTTTTCGCATCCACCGCGATCGCGATCGCCATCCCATGATCCGCCGCCTGGTCAAGATAAAGATGGCAAATCCCATCGGCATGGCCCAACACCGGAATCCGCGTATTGGCTTGGATATAGCGCACAAACTGATTCGAGCCACGGGGAATAATCAGATCCACATAATCATCCAGGGTGAGGAGCGATCGGATTTCGGCGCGAGTGGTGAGGAGTTGCACCGCGTCCGGGTTCACCGCCGTCGTCGCCAGGGCGCGATGAATCACATCCACCAAGATTTGGCACGATCGCAACGCCTCGCTGCCCCCTTTCAAAATCACGCCATTACCGGACTTAATCGCCAAACTGGTGATTTGAATCAGCGCATCGGGCCGGGCTTCAAAAATAATCCCCAACACCCCCAGCGGACAGGTCACCCGCTTCAACACCAACCCCCTATCCAGTTCACGATGAATCTGCACTGACCCAACGGGATCGGGCAATTGCGCCACATCCCGCACGCCTGCGATCGCCCCCTGTAACTTACTCGCCCCCAACTTCAACCGCGCATAGAGAGGTTTAGCAATCCCGTCCCGCTCCGCTGCATCACAGTCGGCCTGATTAGCGGCCAAAATCTCCGGGGTGGCAGCTTCGAGGGCAGCAGCGATCGCCTCTAGGGCCGCGTTGCGATCGTTGCTGGAGAGGGCGGCCAACTGTTGGGCGGCGTGGCGGGTTTGGCGACCCAACTCGGTTAAGGTGGGGGTAATTTCGGGGGCGATCATGGTGAACTAACTCCTAGATTGGTTTTAACACCGAAGGTCTATTTTAAATCACCATTATCATGAGCCATTTAGGGGTAGGTTGAAAGAATAATCTGATGGAGTTTGACCCATGACTGAGACCCCGAAAACCACCGGCGCTGAGGCTGTGGATGCAGCGATCGCCCAAGGCCTTGATTTAGACGGCAGCCCAATCCCGGCGGCAAAATTGCAGTTGTATCAGGATGTGATGGGCTTAGAAGGCGATCGCCAACGCAGCGGCGTGAGCAATACGATGCGATCGCGCATTGTCCGCATCGGTGCAAAACACCTCTCCCAAGCCGAACTCAATCAACGCCTCCTGGATGCCGACTTTGCCCCCCTCAAGGAAAAAGAAATCCTGTTTTATTACGGTGGCAAATAGCCGACGGCAGCGGGAAGGGTCGGGCGCGGTTAGGAACAAAGGTACGGGTTGACACTCCCACCGTTAAATCAAAGATTATAACGGGGGATTCTTGTTTCACTGGGTTTGTCTAGTTTCAAGTCATCTCTGTCTTGAAACCCCGTCCAGATTCCCCTCCACAAGCATCTGTTTAACGTCCACTGAATGTC
>NZ_JAQMTY010000080.1 GCF_028330765.1 Spirulina subsalsa CS-330
AGCAGACAACAAAAACTTAGTTATGTTTCGATTTCTCCTTCATAAACTATGCCGCCCCTGTGATCAGGTATTTCTTTTTGGTCGGACATTTTATCTGGCGAGAACCACCAATCTTGCCCCTCTAGGCACACTTGGGTGCGTCGGCTTCTCAATTTTAACACAAAACTGAATTCAGTCGTCTCCCGTTGGTCGGTTTATTTGTTGGCAAAAATTCATCTCACCGCTAACCTAACAGTGTAGCGGGAGTCCTCTTTTTGCATTTAAGATAGATCTGACGCTGCCAAGACCCTAACGCTTACGGTCTAAATTTTCAAAAATTTGACAGCAAAAAGGGAGAGCTTTCACTCTCCCGAAGCATTAATCAAACCTCTCACCAACACATAAAATTAAATCGTGAACATCACATAACCCTTGTAATTTTAGGGACAAGTATGGGTTAACTGGCGATATATTCTTGAACCCGCGCCCGACGTTTGCGTAATTGATTCAGGGCTTGCTGTTCAAGTTGGCGAACGCGCTCCCGGCTAAGGCTGAGTTGCTCACCAATTTTAGCCAGTGACAAGGGGTTACCATCTTCTAAGCCGTAGCGGAGGATGATCACGCGCCGTTGTTGGGGCGTGAGTTCCGAGATTAAGCTTTGCAGGTCTTGACGGAGGGACTCTTGGGTGGCGTAGTCATCGGGGGAAGCGTCTTCATCTTCGAGCAGTTCCGACAGTTCCGTATCATGGTTATCCCCGACGCGCATATCCAAGGAGAGAGGATGCCTCGCCACGGTGAGGTAGTCCCGCACTTGGCTCGGTTCCATTTCGAGGGCGATCGCAATGTCCTTCGGCGTGGCGCGGCGACCCAATTCTTGGGCCAGTTCGCGCTGGGTCTTTTTGATTTTGTTGAGTTTTTCGGTGATGTGGATCGGCAGACGGACGGTGCGCGATTGTTGGGCAATGGCGCGGGTAATCGCCTGACGAATCCACCAATAGGCGTAGGTAGAGAATTTATAGCCACGGGTCGGATCAAATTTTTCGACCCCGCGTTCTAGCCCTAACGCGCCTTCTTGGAGCAGATCGAGAAACTCCATGTTGCGCTTCTGATATTTCTTCGCGATCGAGACCACGAGGCGCAAGTTGGCTTCGATCATCGCCCGCTTGGCTAGTTTGCCCTGGTGCAGTTGAGCTTGCAGTTCCGTCTCGTTGAGTTGGGCGCGGTCTGCCCATTCAGCGAGGCTGGGTTCGCGATCGCACTCTTCGACAAACTGTTCTTTTTGGGCCAGCAGTTCCATCATTTGCTGGACTTGCTTCCCGTAACGGATCTCTTGCTCGTGGGTGAGCAAGGGAACACGCCCAATTTCTTGGAGGTAGGTACGCACCAGATCCGTAGAGACCGCTTTGGGTGCAGTTGAGAGGTTTGCTGTTGGCATGGTTGGCACAAGACTCCTTTGGTTGGGTCGGTAACTTCTATGGTGGGGGATAACGGCGATTTCTGGGGAGGGGGTGAATGGCGAGATCCCCGAACTTCAATCCTGAAGCCATCCCTACGATTTTCGTGTTTTGATGGATTGGAGAGCCAGCACTTGAGTCAAGACATCAAGCCAGCAATTTTCTGACAAATAAGTTGACAGACTCAGAACCATTCGTTATTCTTACTATTGTGTGAGGAGCGAACAAGAAAAGGAACCGAGACGAAACACGGCAAGTCGTCGGTTCCTTTTCTGATCTCAACAATTGTCTGCATCGCTTCCATTCCTAAACTCTTGATAATCCCTCAATTTTGATCGCTTGGCAGTGGGACAAAACTCCATCCTGCCGTTGATGGTGGTTTCTAAATCAGTAAATCGATAAGCTATTAGCCTACTCGTTATTGACGAGAACCATTTCAACTCTTTACATTTTCTTCCACCTTGCTCACTGCTTACAACCTCCTTTTGGCAGATATCTCAAGACTGAAAACATGCTGAGCCTGGGGATGAGTCGTGCAATCTGAAACAATCCAGCGACTAGCTTTAAATAGCGATCGCTAAATTGAAAAACTCAGTTTAGGACAGGCATTGCAGCTAGATGGCCGGCCCCCCATTATCGCGTTAACGGCGACGTTCGGCAAGTTTTTCGAGAACAGCGCGGAAGGGGACATTGTGGTGCGCGAGGGCAACGAGGGTGTGATAGAGCAGATCTGCCGCTTCTCCGGCGATCGCATCCGGGTCGTCATCTTTACAGGCCATCACCACTTCGGCAGATTCTTCGCCGATTTTTTTGAGAATTTTGTTATCGCCCCCGGTCAGGAGTTTACAGGTGTAGGAGTCGGGGTTGGGGTGGTCACGGCGATCGCAAATCACGTCATAGAGTTCTGACACCATATTTGCGCCCGGTGCTTGTTTATCCCCACCCACTTGGTGAAAACAACTGCGCTCCCCGGTATGGCAGGCAATCTCCCCCACCTGCTCAATGGCCATTAAAATCGCATCACTATCGCAGTCGTAGCGCATCGACTGCACCCGTTGCAGATGGCCAGAGGTTGCGCCCTTGTGCCACAATTCTTGGCGGGAGCGGCTCCAATACCAGGCATCGCCGGTTTCGAGGGTTTTGGTGATTGATTCGCGGTTCATCCAGGCCAGCATCAACACCGTGCCGTCGAGGTGGTCTTGGGCGATCGCCGGCACAAGGCCCTGGTCATTAAACCGGATCTGATCAAGGGGAATAGCAGCAAGATGGGATGCGATCGTCATAGGTCAGCAGGAACGAGAAAGCCTTGTATACGTGGCGGGATTGCCTTTCCAATTGTCCCCCATTCCGGCCCCAGCGCAAGGCGAGAATACTGCCATTAGGAACCTTCACCCTGGCGATGATGGTGATCCATATTCTTTTGGGAGTAACGCTGGGGTTCACCTTCTAGCACAGGTTCAGGTTGAAACCGTGAGGGGGGATGCTGGAATTCGTGTAGGAGGGTGTAGAAACAAGGGACGATCAGCAGCGTCAGCACCGTGGCGAGGGATAGTCCGGAAAAGACGACAATTCCCAAGGGTTGCAGGAATTCCGACCCCTCACCAATCCCCAGGGCCAAGGGAAAGAGGCCGAGGACGGTGGTGAGGGTGGTCATCAGGATCGGGCGGAGGCGTTGGGGGGCGGCGATCAGCATGGCGGCGCGGTGGGTGATGCGATCGCGCTCTCGAATCTGATTCGCCAACTCCACCATAATGATCGCGTTGTTAACCACAATCCCCACCAACAGCACCGCCCCAACGATCACCGTTGCCCCCACCGCCGTTTCCGTCACAAATAGCCCCAAAATCCCCCCGGCCAACGCCAGCGGCACGGTGAGCATAATCACCAAGGGATCAAGGAGCGAATTATATTGCACCGCCATCACCACAAACACCAAGAACGCCGCTAACCCCCCCAACAGTTTTAAGGAGGCTTGGAGTTGCTGATTTGTGGCAGCAGCGGCACTGGGCAACCGACTGACACCGGCGGGAAGTGCGATCGGGCTGACGATCGCATCCAACTCAGCCAGGGCCGCGCTCAAGCTCGCCCCTTCCGTTAAGCTGCCTTCAATTAACAGAATTTGCCGCTGGTTGATCCGTTGAATTTCCCCTGGAGCGGGGCCAATTTCAACGGTGGCAAGATCGCCCAATTGCACCGCCTGGGCATTGTCGGTAAAGAGGGGAAGCGTGCTGAGTTGGTTGGCCCGCTGAATCAGGCCGGGCTGGAGTTGAACGCGAATATCCACGAGGCGATCGCCCCGCTGCAATTGGGTGGGGACTGACCCATTGAGGGCGGTTTGTACCGTCTCGCCGATCTCCTCTGAGGTGAGGCCGAGTTCCGTGGCCCGTTGCCAGTCGGGGCGAATCTGGACTTCCGGTTGAGGAGGGGTCGCATCGGGTTCGTAGCGGGCGAGGACGGCTTGCGCGTCGAGGGCGGCGAGGATTTGCTCGCCTGCCGTGGTCAAGGCTTGGGCATCTAAGCCCTGTAACACTAAGTCGATATCATCACGGGTGGGGGAGTTGCTGAGAATCAGACCCCGCACCGAATCGGGGCGCATCCGAATTGAAGTGCCAATCATCCGGATTTGTTGGTTGATGATGCCATTGACGCGATCGACATAGGCACCCACGGGAGTACCGGGCTTCAGGGTGATGGTGCTGGAGCCGCGCAGGGCATCGTTGACCGTGATATTGCCAAACAGTGACCCCCCGGCCGTGGTAAATACATAGTCTGTTTCCGGCTGTTCTAAGAGGATTTGATCAATGGCGGCCATGACTTGGCGGTTGGCTGCGATGGTGGTTCCGGTGGGAAACTGGGCGGAGAGACTGACTTGGCCGGTATTAATTCGGGGTAAGATTTCCTGGGGAAGCTGGGGAGCCATCCAAAGACTACCGCCGCCGAAAATTGCGATCGCGCCCAAAATCACCCAAACCCGATGGCGCAACACCCAGCGCAATCCCCCCTGATAACTCCGGGTAAACCGTTCTACCCCCTGCTGAAACCCCTGGATCGGGCCGGTTTGCTGCACCCAGTTACTACTATTCGTGGCAAGGAGGCGGGAGGAAAAGGCCGGCACAACGGTCAAGGCAATGATCAACGACGCGGCCACAGCAAAACTCACCGTCAGCACCAATTCACTAAAAATCAGCGACAAAAAGCCACCAATCAACAGAAACGGCAACACCGCCACCAAGTTGGTGAGTGTTGAGGCCAAGAGTGCCGATTCTAAGGATTGGCTGCTGGTTTCCACGGCGCGACGAATCCAGCGGGGCGAGCGGCGCTGACGATTGGGGGGGCGGGGAGTGGCGCGATCGGCGGTGAGTCCCTTGGCGATGGTTTCGAGCATCACGATCGAGTTATCCACCACAATCCCCACCCCCAGGGCTAACCCCCCCAAACTGAAGACATTCAGGGACAGGTTAAACATCCGCATCATAATCAAAGCGGTGAGGGTGGCGAGGGGAATCGCAGCCACAATGATCAGGGTTTGACGGAAAGAGCCGAGGAAGAGCAGGACGACGATCGCGGCCAAAATTGACCCCGATAGACCTGCGATCGCCACATTTTGAATCGAATTGCGAATAAATTTCGACTCATCCAACGTCGCCGTCATATCCAGATCCGCTGGCATCCGATTCGAGGCTTGCAGATCCGCCAGCTTCGCCTTCACTGCATCGATCACCGCCACGGTATTCGCTTCCGGCTGTTTTTGAATGCTCACCTTCACCGCCGGGCTGCGGTTTAGGGTCACAAAAATGCGTTGCTCTTCAATGTCGTCCCGAATATCCGCCACATCCCGAAGCGTTACCGTGCGCGGCGCGTCGGCACTGCCCACGTTAATCGCTAAATCTCGCACCTCATCCGCCGTTTGGAACTGACCCACCACCCGCGTTAACGACTCCGCATCGCCCCCCCGCAGCAAACCCCCCGACGTATCTAAATTTCGTTCCCCCAGGGCATCGAGCACATCCACCACATCCAACCCAAAGGCCTGCAAGCGTTTCAGGTCTAAATTCACTTGAATTTCTTCCTGTACCCCACCCGTTACATCCACATTGGCCACCCCCGGCACACGGATTAATTCCCGCGCCAATTCCTCATCGGCAAAAATTCGCAGATCCACCGCCGCCAGGGATGGAGAGGTGATCGCCAATTCATACACCGGCAGTTGGGACGGGTCAAATTTGAAGAGGCGGGGCTGTTCGATCGTGTCCGGGAGGGTGCTGCGGGCGCGGTTGAGGGTGGCGGTGGCATCGTTTAACGCTTGATCTACATCTGCACCGGGTTCAAAAAAGAGGTCGATACTGATCCGCCCTTCGCGGGTTTGGGAAAAAATCTGCGTCACGCCTTCGGTGGCGGCGAGGGCTTCTTCGAGGGGGCGCGTCACTTCATTGACTGCCACTTCCGGCACGAGGCCAGGGGCATCGGCCCGTAGGCCAATGCGGGGATAGGTGATGGAGGGGAGCAGATCAACGGGGAGTTGGCCGAGGGCAAAGGCTCCGAGGACGAGGAGGGCGATCGTCAACATCAGGGTGGCGATGTGACGGCGAATGGCAAGAATACTCAGACTGCTGGGGGGGTTGGGGGTCATGGCAGGAAGTCCAGGTAAGCAGGGATGGATCGGGTCGAGGGTGGGATGACGCTCAGGGGGCGATCTAGGGGGCGATCGCATTTAGCCGTTCAACAGGAATCACTGGAGTGCATCCCAGTTATGCAATCCCTCACCCAACCCTCTCCCTCAGGAGAGGGCTTTTGGCTCCTTTCTCCTGCGGGAGAAGGGCTGGGGATGAGGGTGCTCCCTGGCGAGCCATGGGAATCTGCAAAAGTGGGATGCA
>NZ_JAQMTY010000081.1 GCF_028330765.1 Spirulina subsalsa CS-330
AGCAGACAACAAAAACTTAGTTATGTTTCGATTTCTCCTTCATAAACTATGCCGCCCCTGTGATCAGGTATTTCTTTTTGGTCGGACATTTTATCTGGCGAGAACCACCAATCTTGCCTCTCTAGGCACACTTGGGTGCGTCGGCCTGCCGATTTTAACACAAAACTGAATTCATCAGTCGTCTCCCGTTGGTCGGTTTATTTGTTGGCAAAAATTCATCTCACCGCTAACCTAACGGTGTAGCGGGAGTCCTCTTTTTGCATTTAAGATAGAGCTACACTAAATCTACACCGAGTCACCCTGACCGTTAATCCACGTTACTTACCCAGCTAACAAGCATTTTTACTCAACTTTGGACTCTGAATGAATTCTTCGCGCTATCTGAGTTTCAAAAATTACCAGCTTGAGAACATGTGGACGATCGTGCTATTCAAAAGTCAAAAAATCACACCTAAATTAGGTTGCTCTATCCTAAAACCATAGTCAATCATAATGCTACCTCTCGATCTTCAGCCTAGTTTAAACAATCGCTTTAAATTATCGCGCCAGGAACTTATTGATTTCTGTCAGCGATGGGGCATTACAAAAATGGCAGTATTTGGATCAATCTTGCGCCATGATTTTCATGCCGAAAGTGATATCGATTTGCTCATTACCTTTGCACCCGATGCCAGACAAGGATTATTAACCCTCGCAAAAATCAAACATGAGCTAGAATCCTGCCTCCATCGACCGATTGATTTAGTAGTCGAAGCTTCGGTGCAGATGAGCGATAATTGGATACGACAGCATGAAATCTTCAGAACAACTCAAATTGTCTATGAACAGGGATCAGGCGACAATCCTTGATATTTATCAGGCTTCACAGCGTATTTTGCTGTTCTCCTCCAATTTGACTAAAGCTAGCTTAGAAGGTAACGAAGAAAAAAAATCAGCTATTCTCTACCAAGTGATTGTGATTGGGGAAGCAACCAAGCGACTATCTACCGATTTTCGCAACACTTACAATCATATTCCCTGGAAAGATATTGCGGGAATGCGGGATATTCTCGCCCATCAATATGATCGCGTCAATTTGGAGACATTATGGGATGTGATTCAATATGATATTCCAGAACTCATGGAACTTATTGCCCCACTCTTGCCAGCTTCTTGAGAGTGAATGAGAGACGTTGTGAAGTCTCCAGATAGTGCGAAAATAAGAATACATTGATTATAATGAGCGACATACATTTTCACGGGTGAGCATTATGGTTCAAGCGCCACGATCGCCTCAAGTGTTATACCCTGATTCGGATGGTCAACCGATGGCTGAAAATACGCTTCAGTATGATTGGATTGTTCGGCTCGTGGCGAATCTGAAGTATTTACTGCGCGATCGCACTGCCTTTATCGCGGGAGATCTGCTGTGGTATCCCGTCCAAGTGACCGAGCCGCCGGTTCCGTGCCAAGCCCCGGATGTTTTGGTTGCCTTAGACCGTCCCCCCGGTCGGCGCGGCAGCTATAAACAATGGGAAGAAGGGGGGATTGCGCCGCAGGTGGTGTTTGAAATTCTGTCGCCGAGTAATACGGCTCTAGAAATGCTCAAAAAACTCGATTTTTATCGTCAGTATGGGGTCTTAGAGTTTTATCTCTACAATCCGGATCTGCCCGATTTTATGGGCTATGTGCGCTCTAGCGTTGACGATGATTTTGAGAGCATTATGCCCCTGACTCTGCCATGGTCATCGCCGCTTTTGGGGATTCAGTTCACCTGGTCAGCGGCGGAGGGGTTGGCGGTGTTCCATCCCGATGGGAAACCGTTCAACGATCCGGGGGACATCTTAGCAGAGCGGGACAAAGCACAACAGCAGCGCGATCGCGCCTTTGCTAAGTTGCGCGAGTTAGGGATTGATCCGAGCACCTTAAACGGTGGCGTACAGTCCTAACCCCTTAACGGACTTGGGCGAGGCGATGGACTTGGTGCTCCACTTCGGCCCAGAGGGTGCGGTTGTGGGGGTCGGTGCGGAGGGCTTTGCGGAGGTAGATTTTCGCTTTGGTGGCGTGGCCTTGGTCGATCAAGGATTTGCCCCATTGATAGTAGGCGATCGCTTGCCATTGTCGCACCTCTGGATCATCCGGCAGCCGAATCGCCAAGCCTTCGATCAACGCCACCGCCCGCGCAAACCGTCCCTTGCGCAACAGGGGTTGCAAATTACGGTAGGCCTGGCGTTTAAGCTGTTGATCCTGCTCCGATGTGGCCGGAAAGGCGGTGGTGCCGGGTAAGGACTGGGCTTGGAGTAGCTGTTCATAGGCGTGGGTCAAGGCCACAAACTGAGCCTGCACCGCCGTAGGATTGTGGGGATGCATATCGGGGTGATACTGACGCGCCAATCGACGATAGGCCGCCTTGATTTCGGGCAGGGGCGAACCCCACTCCAGCCCTAGTAATTGGTAGCACGCTGCTAGATCCACCGGATTAATGGCACAGAATAATGAGTGAATCCAGAATAACACCGCGATCGCGG
>NZ_JAQMTY010000003.1 GCF_028330765.1 Spirulina subsalsa CS-330
CGAACGCCAAAGCGGCAGCCTGAGAACCTACGCGACCCCTGAGATTGCCCTGCTCTATACCCATGCAATCAATGACGAGATACATCAATGGGCTGTGCAACAGTTTGCCACGCCATCGGGTCAACGCTGGCTTGTTCAATTGAAACACAAGCAGAAAGCGGCGGAGCAGCATCGGCTGAAGCGGCGGGCATTGCTAACGGCGGGGTGGGCGATTCCAGTGGTGACGGTGGTGGGGTTAAGCCAACACGCCCAAGCGCAGGTTTCGGGTCAATCGACGACCACAACAACTACAACGGCGGCAACTACAACGGTTGCAACTACAACGGTTGCAACTACAACGGCTGCAACTACAACGGCTGTAATTACAACGGCTGTAATTACAACAGCGGCAACTATAGCGCCCCCCTTTGGTAGTACGGGGCCTCCGCCTACGGTGTTTCTGCCTCCATAGATTCTGGGTTAATTCCCGTCTGTCTTGCATCCCCTTTGGAAAAAGGGGATTCTTGCTGGTATCCTAACCTGTTCACACCACAGAGCATCGAGATTAAGTCCCGATCAAGATTTATGTGTTTTTTGGCAATTTTCGAGACGTTTAAGCGTTATTTCTTATGCCCCCATCAACCTCACTCAATGACCATATTTTTGTCCAAATCGCCGCTTATCGTGATCTAGAGCTTGTACCAACGGTACGAGATGCGATCGCTCAAGCCGCCCAACCCGATCGGATTCACTTTGGGATTTGTTGGCAATATGCCGATACCGAACTACACCTGATTGATTTACTGCAAGACATTCCCCACTGTCGCATTACCGCCATTCCCGCTAAACAGGCTCAAGGCCTTGGCTGGGCCCGCAAC
This sequence comes from Spirulina subsalsa CS-330, assembly GCF_028330765.1. GTDB lineage: Bacteria > Cyanobacteriota > Cyanobacteriia > Cyanobacteriales > Spirulinaceae > Spirulina > Spirulina subsalsa_A. Next base: position 858 of record NZ_JAQMTY010000003.1, read on the forward strand.
AAAGCCCAAGACCTCTGGGAAGAGGAAGCCTACACCTTGCAAATTGATTCTCACATGCGCTTCGCTCCCCGCTGGGATGAAACCTTGCTCACCATGTTGGCCCAATGTCCCAGCGAAAAACCCGTCTTAAGCTCGTTTCCACCGGCTTATCTTCCCCCACGAGACCTGGTCAGTCATAACTCCACTTGCATCCGGGTCACTCATTTTGCCGATCAGTGGGATCTCCGCCCCCAAGCCTACGGGGACTTAAGTGATTGTGATGCACCCCAACCGGGTTCATTTATTGCCGGAGGATTTAGTTTTTCCTCGGCTCAGGTGATTCAAGAGGTTCCCCAAGATCCCAACATTTACTTCACCGATGAAATTCCCTATGCGGTGCGGTTATGGACCCATGGTTGGGATGTGTATCATCCCCATCAAGTGGTCTGTTGGCATTTTTATAACGCAGGGAAAAGCCGAATTGGGAATTGGGATGATCACCGGAGTTGGTGGCAGCGACAACGTCGCACTGCCACCTATACCAAACAACTGTTGGGGATGGAACCGAGCAGCCGTGATTTTGGCTGCTATGGGTTAGGTAATCAACGGTCTCTTGCTGAATTTGAGTCACGGGTCAATGTCAATTTTAAGCAAAGAACGATCAATGGTGTGGTGGCAGATACCGAAAATGTGACGAAAGAATCGTCAGTCACTGAGTGCGATCGCACCCGTGAGAATGAACTTCTCATCCTCTGTAGTCAACCCAACCACTCCGATCTTCAAACCACGAAGCTGTTAGACCTCGCTCAAAATCACCTAGACTGGGATTATGTTTTGCGCGTCGCCACAGAACAGGGCATTATTCCTCTTCTATTTCAGAATCTTATTCAAGACAACAAGATTGATCTGTATTGGCAGGCAAAGCGTGATCTTACTTCTGAATATCGCGCCAATGTTATTCATAATCTGCAATGCAAACAAGAACTTTTAACAATTTTAGGGCTGTTCCAAGCTCATAATATTCGAGCATTACCCTATAAAGGCGTAACATTAGCGATCGCTGCCTATGGTGATATTGTGCGGCGGCAATTTTGTGATTTAGATATTCTTGTTGATCCTGAGCAATTTATGCTCGCTCAAAAAATTCTCACCGAGCATCACTACCAAGCTCTCACCCCCAGTTCTGACCATGCCTGGGATTTTGTTTTGAGTAATGGTAAAGTCACGCTTGATCTGCATCGCTATCCAGTGCCCAAATTCTATGCATTTGACTTGACCTTTGATACCCTTTGGGAACAGGCTCAATCGATAACAATTCAGGATCAAGTGATCATGATGCCGTCCCCAGAAGATATGATTTTGATGCTCAGCATCCACGGATTGAAAGATCGATGGCGGCGGTTGATTTGGCTGCGGGATTTAGCAGAAATATCACGCTCTACTCCTGATTTGGATTGGGACTATATCTTAAAAGCAGCACAGAACTTGGGTATTCAGCGAACTCTATCTGTTGGGTTCAAATTAGCGCATATAACCCTTGAAATCGAACTTCCTGAAATACTCAAAGAATCAATATCGCGGGATTCACAGCTAGATTGGTGCTGTAATTATTTACGCAATCAACTGTTAGTTCCGCTCAATCGGTTACCGCAAGGATTCGTTGCTATTATTGACTCATTTCGTCTCGATTTAGCTGTGCGGGAACGTTGGCAAGATCGCAAGCGTTATCTTGTCTTGCGAATCCTTTCACCCACTAACCGCGATCGCACTCTGCTTAACTTACCCAATGCCTTAAACTTTTTATATCTTTTGATCCGTCCCTTACGCCTACTTTACCGCTTTACACTCTCTCGCGTTCAACGCTTGAACCCTGTTGAATTAAAGTCATAACCTCACACTCTTTTTATTGATGCAAAAATTGTGCTTTCTTTCTGGATTACCCTCCACACTAAACAAGTTTGCTTAAAAACTAAATTGCCAGAAATTGCTGCATTAATTACGGGAGGATTCGCCGCCCTATTAGGAAAAGACGAACAGCAATCTATTGCTGAATTGCAAATTAATCAACAACATGAAAACTATTATGTTATCGATCAAAATAGTGATCGCGTTTTAGACATCAGTGATAACTGTGATCATTGTTTTATTCAGATTAAATATCACGTCATGACAGCCTTAATTCAGGCGCATTCTCAATGGCTTTGGTTTCACGCTGGGGCTGTTGCTAATCCTGAAGGCGCGATCGTATTTCCAGCAGATGCAGGGGGTGGAAAAAGTACATTTACCACCTACTTTACTCAACAGGGTTGGCAGTATTGTAGTGATGATGTAGTTCCGCTCAATTTTTACACACAACAGATTTATCCTGTCCCTCAAACCCCTCGTCCGCGTGCTGCGACTTCTACGATCTTGAGTCCTGATCAACTCACTCACGCGAAAAAACAAGCCGTTAAATTAACCGCTCAACAAATTAGTCATCAAGCTCATCCCATCACAGTAATGATATTTCCACGCTATCAACCCGATGCTGAAACGATACTATCTCCCTGCTCCGTAGGACAAAGCATGATGAATTTGCTGCGAAACTGCATTAATTTTCCAATCCATAAAACCCAGGTAATTCCCTTTCTAGTAACACTGATACAAGAAATTCATCGATTTGAATTGGTGTATAGCGATCGCACTGCGGCTTGCTCTCAACTAGAACATCTTTCCCAACGTAATTGGTCTCTCGATCCTTGAACTTGCATAAAATTAGCCTCTAGAATCAACCCCCAACTGAGCCAATCCACTCTCCAGTGAAAATTGTGGTCTAACCTTCAGAAGCTGTTCTGCTTTGGTGGTGTTCGCGAGCGAATGATGAATATCACCAGAGCGAATTGGGTGATATTGAATTTTGCCGTGCCAGTGAGGAAAATTACATCGTAAACCTGTAATTAAGTCCAGTAGAGAAGATGACTGTCCCGTACCCAAGTTAATCGCTTCAAAGCTGCCCTGGTTGGGCGGCATTGTCATCGTCTTTTCAATGGCGATCGCCACATCTTGCACATAGATAAAGTCTCGTTGTTGGGAACCATCGCCATAGACCATAATGGGCTTGTTTTGCTCCATGACTTGCTTAAAAATAGAAACAACATCACTATATTTTGAATTGACCTGCTGCTTGTTTCCATACACATTGAATAAACGCAAGGCGATAACTTGAAGTTTTAAACGAGGAGCAAATAGTTGCAAGTATTGTTCACTGGCGAGCTTTTGTAATCCATAGGGAGATGTGGGAATACAGGGTGTAGATTCTGCGATCGCATCATTTCCATTCCGAGCACCGTACACAGCGGCTGAACTTGCAAAAATCACTTTGGAAATCGAAAGTTTTTGACAAAGCTCAATCACTTTAACCGTCGTCGAAAGATTGTGATGATGAATTGAGGTGATATTTTGCCAAGAATGATGTACAGACGGAATTGCAGCAAGATGAATAATCGCATCAATAGGGGTTATGAAAGTCTCAGCAACCACATTCACAATATCCTCTGTAATCACATTGTTCTGAAGCGATCGTGGTACACTTTCTAAGTGTCCTGTGATCAGATTATCAACAATAGTGATTTGATGACTACGCTCTAGATGGCGAACAAGATAGGAACCAATAAAACCAGCACCACCAATAATCAAAACATGCATAAAATTAGCAATAAATTATTTTTACTATATAGCGGTTTTCATAGACTTGAGGTACAAAGATCCCCCTCAATCCCCCTTAAAAAGGGGGAAGTGGCGTTCTCATCCTTTCGCAATCTGCTGTATACCTTTGTTGCAAGGATTATCGAAATCAATGGGGGTGCATCTCAGTTATGCAATCCCTCACCCAACCCTCTCCCACAGGAGAAGGCTTTTGGCTCCTTTCTCCTGCGGGAGAAGGGCTGGTGGGGTTGACATACTCCCCCACTAAACCCTACGGGCTATAGTGGGGGAGTATGTCAATGTCGCTCAACTTAGCCGTCTTGAGGCTAAGTGCTGTGGTGATGAATTGGCTGGTCGGGGATTAGATCGGTACGGGGGGCGATCGCGGGTCATCGTCGTAACAATTTTTAAGACTTTCCTAAATTCAGAAGATTTGCGGTGAGAGTAGAACAAGGCCCCTGATTGGAGAGACACCATGCGCTGGAAAACCGTAAAACCGCTTCTGAATCTTATTCATTACAGCATCTTTGGACTCTGGAATTTGTGTTTTCTGGTGGTGTTGTACCTGATGTGGTTGCCAGAGTTCGGGGTTGAGACGATGCAGGCGATCGCATCGGGGGAAATCCAACGGGAATTTGCGATCACGTTAATCGGCTTTTTAGCGATTCCCCCGATCTGTACCGCGATCGCCTACACCAAACTGCTCAAGCAACCCCTGGCCCAAACGCGCCTCTTTTTTGGCATTGAAGCGCCCCTCTTTGTCCTCTGCCTGCTGCGCTTTTTCGTGCTGCGGGAACTGAACCCCGCCAGCTTTTGGCTCTTGGGGTCGCTGCTGGTGGCGATCGCGACCTTTAGCGTCACACAAATTACCGGCTATTGGGGCGATCGGGACGGCCTGCCGCGTCGCCTCGCGCCCCTCCAAGCAGCAGCCCAAACCCTCGTGATTTTGATGGGGGTGTATGTTGGGGTGCTGTTGATGCTCTATGTTGTGCCGGTGGCGGGCTTTGTGCTGACGGGGTTAGCGGGCTGGATCACCTCTGAGTATTTTTGGACGGGTCTGGGAGAATCGTGGCAGTGGTTTTGGGCGAATTTGGCCCAGGGGAGCTTGGATACGGTGCTTCAAGGTCTGTTTTTTACTGCCTTGTTTGGTCTGAGTCTGGTGTTTTTCCTGGCGATGCCGATGAGTTTCATCCTGTTTTATGTGGACTCTGGGCGGGGGATTTTGCGGAAATTTGCGGCTCAACGGGGGCGGAAAACGGCGATGATGCTGGCGGTGGCGACCTTGACGGCGTGGATTGCGATCGCCAGCGGTCTCAATCGCCAACCCCAACACCGCGCCTTTGCCTTTTTAGATCGCGACATCCCCTCCCCCCAAGCCCGCCAAGCCCTCCTGGAAAATGCCCCCGCCATTCGTGACGGCCTCCTCAATGCCTATCTCCATCCCTATCGCTATTTGGGGACGAATCAAGACACCAGTAATATTGAATGGCTATATCAACAGTCCTTACGAGTGCCGGATGGTGTGGCCCACACCCTGCAAGAGTTTCAGGATCTGCTGTTGTTTGCGTTTTTGTATAACGGCGATCGCAACGATAACGATCGCGCCAGCGAACTCTACGCCCAATTTTTCGACACCCCGATCCAAAAAGGCGAACAGGCCGCCATCCTCAAATCCCTCAAATCCACCACCATGCTCGATGCGGCCAATGCTGGGGTGCTCAATATTGGCGAGGAAAAAGTCCACCTCGACCGGCAAGACCTCACCATCACCCCCGCTGGAGATTGGGCAGAAGTGGAACTCCATGAAGTCTATGTCAACCAAACCTTTGAAGTGGAAGAGATTTTCTATTCCTTCTCCCTGCCAGAAAGTGCCGTGATTACGGGGATTTGGTTGGGAGAAACGGAGACTTTGAGCGATCGCTTTCCCTTCCAAGTTTCGCCACGGGGAGCCGCCCAAGCCGTTTATAACTCCCAAGTGCAACGCGAACGCCCCATCGACCCCGCCCTCCTCGAACAAGTGGGCCCCCGCAACTACCGCCTCCGCGCCTTCCCCATCCCCGCCCAACCCGACCAATGGGAGCGCAACAACGGCGTGGAACCCGCTAAATTCCATCTCTGGCTCACCTATCGCACCCTGCGCAGTGCCAACAGTTGGCCGCTGCCACAACTGAGCGAAGCCCGTAACGTCTTTTGGAACGACACAACGGCACGATTCCGCAACGGGGAAGCCGTTCCAAACATCCCGACTTGGTTTGAGGCGCAAGGGTCAGCCCCAGACGGCCCCCTCCAACCCCAGACGGCAACCCTCGCCGGCTACACCGTCACCGCTGAACCTCTGGCGGATTTGCCCCTCCGCGAACCCCAAGGCAAGCGGCTAGCGATCGTCCTCGATGGCTCCTACAGCATGAACGAGCAACGGCAAGAACTCGCCAAAACCGTGCAGTGGATCGAGAAGCATGGCCTTACGGATGGCGACCTGGCCAATAATGAAGCCGATTTTTATGTGGCTACGGCGGCCGGGATTGACCCCTACGCTGTTCCTCGCGCTGGGATTTCAAGCCTCGATCGCACCCCCTTCTATGGCACTGTCCAACTCAAAACCATGGTGCGGCAATTTGCCCAACTGCGCGACAATACGCCCTACGATGCGGTGATTTTGCTCTCCGATCGCGGCAGTTACGAACTCGCTGACGATTCCGATCGCCTGCCCGCGCTGGAAATGCCCCTCTGGACGGTGCATTTGGGCAATCATTACCCGGCTGCCTACGATGATGCCATCCTCGCTGCGATCCAAACCAGCGGCGGCGGGGCGGCGGGTTCGATTCAGGAAATGCTCTATCACATGACGGAGCTATCGGGTCAGCCGATCATGTTAGCGGATGGGTATCGCTGGGAGGCGACACCCACGGACAACCCGACTGCTACCCCGCCCGATGGCTTTACCCCCTTCGCGGCTCGGTTCTTGATCCATCACCTCAGCCGCGAAACTGACACCACCGATCCGGAACAGTTGGACAAACTCCATGCGATCGCCACAGAGACTGCGATCGTCACTCCCTATTCCTCGATGATCGTCCTCGTCAATGATGAACAGCGGAACATGCTCAAGGCAGCAGAACAGGGAGAAGACCGCTTTAATCGCACCGTCGAAGATGGCAACGAAGACCTCCAAGAACCCCCCAGCGTCATGGGCAACACCACGGTTCCTGAACCCGGCACTTGGCTCGCCGCTCTGATTATCACCCTCTTGATCATCCGCCAGCGCCGCCACTTCGCCCGCTAACCCCCTACCTATCCAGCAACGGCCCAGCCATGCCCCTACGGACAACCCACCCCAACCCGGTGGGAAATCCGGGGGGCATGGTAGTAAAGGCAACAATGGAGACTATTTTTAGATAGTTGAATTGGGCTTTGTTGAGGGGAGAAAATCTCAAGAATTCAAGCAATGGTGAGTTTAAATTGATGGGCAATGCGGCCGTTTTTCGTGCGGGAAATTTATTGCCACGGATGCACAGCACGATTCAAAAATGAGAGTGCGATCGCTCAAAATATAGCGTCATTTTATCGATCGCAGGGGTTCACCGGTGGGCTTGGGGGGTACGGGGTGAGGTGCGATCGTGGGTGGCGCGATCGCGATACAGGCTCACATCACCCGTCACCCATCATGAATCGCTGACCTTCTATCATTTTATGTACATTTGTGTAGTCCTGTGGATATTGCTCCTACAATCAGGATATCCAGTTTTACAATACAAAGATTCGGTCAGTTGAGGATGTCTAAAGCTTCATTCCTCTGCGACCGATTAAACTCAACACACAATAAAATACACATGCCGACATCAGCAAAAGGGCAAACGGAAACTTCCAACCCGGCCCAAACTCGTCTCTTGTTGTCTCTTTGGGATTTGAATGGTCTCACCCAATCGGTTAAACGATCAGAATTGAATAAGCGGATCGTGCGCTCGAAAGAAAAAGCGAAAGATTACCACACCCTCATTGAAACCTTAGCTCAAGCGGAAGCCATCCAAGTTTTCACAGAAAAACGCTCTGTGAGCCTGAAACTCACAGAAAAAGGGTTAGCTTTGCTGCAAGCTGGCTTGACTGATCCAAACTTTAAATTTTCCGGTTCTATTGTTGGTACCAAATTTCCCAACTCCCTGCTGAAGTGGTTGCGCACCAGCCAAGCCACTCACTCCCCTTCAGAACCGCAGTCCCCTCCTACAAAAACAAAACAAGCGAAACCTGAACAAGCACCCAAAACCAATGGTGTCATTGCAACCTATCAAGAGTTTCAAACGAGCATTTTGGAAGTCTACGAAACCCTCAATCAAAAGCACAATTTCAAAGCATTAGTGCCTATTTATCGGATTCGTCGCGAATTAAACGGCAAAATTGAGCCATTGCAATTTAATGAATGGCTGACGGAAATGCAAGCTGACGACATCATTCAACTCATGGCCGGGGAAATGCCAGACATGACCCCCGATAAAAAACAAGATTCGCTGACCCTGCCCAGCGGCAACTTCCGCTATTACGTCAAACGCATCCAATAGTTCTCACCCTAAAATTTCAACTAGGCTATCTAGCTTTTCTTCGTCATACTGTAGGACGTCACTCATGGCTAATTCTTCCAACTCTGACTTATCTGATATCAATAACGCTATCAAAAGTCAGAATATTTTTAAAAATATTGGTGTATTTCGATCGCACAATATTTGGGGACGGGGATACCCCGATGTTGCGACCTTTAACGCTCATGCCTCAGATGCTGTTTTACAAGCGTTAGACCAGGTTCGGAAGAGTCGCAAGCATAAAGTGACATCACTGGTTTTAACCGCTACCCAAGGGCAAGGAAAAACCCATCTGATCAACCGTGTGCGCCGTCAACTCGCACAACAAGGAAATACTGTCTTTGTTTATACTCACGTTTTAAACTTTACAGATCTAGATCAGGTCAATTTCTATTTTCAACAAACTGTTGTTGATAGTTTGAGCCGAGTCAACGATAGTGAAGTGACGCAGTGGCAGGTTTTAGCCACTGCGATTGTTAATCAGGCGGTTAAGAATGCTAAGACCCCTCAAGATCTCGTTGAGCAATTTGATAAAGCGTATCAAAATAGTCTGCATAAAGGTAAAAATCTGTTGGATTTACTGATCCAAAAAATTCATACCCAAAAAAGCATTGATCCGTATATTCTTCGCGCAGTTCTATGGACATTATCAAAACGAGCATCGAGCTATGCTGAAAAATGGCTATCAGGAGAGGTGCTTGAAGATTCTCATGCTCGATATCTAGGACTGCCAACTTCAATCACTAATCATCAAGATCGTGAAGCTAATGCCCTGAGCATTGTCAAGCAGATTTTCAGTTTAATCAGTGACTATAGCTCGATTATTATTTGCTTTGATGAAATTGATACGGGCGAAAAATATAGTGATGCTGGTTTACGTTCATCCCAAGTGGTCACAATTTTAATTAAGTCACTGTACGACACCCTAGAACAATCAAAACTAGGCAAAGGGGTTGTGATCTTAACAGTTATGATGCCCGATACTCATCGGGACTTATTTGATTCTATGGCTGATGGTGGTATTAGTGCGCGACTCTCAACATTTACCGAAAATCAGCCGATTGAATTGAAATTTCTTGATCCAGTTTCAATGACTGAATTAGTGAAATTATATCTTGAAATCTTCTACAACAAGAAAAATATTACACCACCTACACCCATTTACCCCTTTGACGAAGAACAACTCCAAAAATATGCCCAGGTCAATAAACCGACGGTGCGAGAAGCATTGCATTGGTGTGCCGAAAACTTCAAAGTTGAAGAAGATGTATTACCCAATGATCCTCGGCAACGGTTCGATCTGGCTATCAATCGGGAAAGCGATAATGACTTTACAGAATGCCTGGATGATAGTGAATTCATTGCCCATGTTCTCCGCTTTGGGTTTACTGCATTAGTCGGTGAGGTTTTCAACGGTGAAACATCCAGTGGTGAACAGTTAAATAATCTCATTATTCAAGATGTAGTAGATATTTCTCCAAAATCAAAAAATAATGATTGGATTAATTTTAAAATCATAGGCTCAGAGAATAATCACGACTTCAAAGTTGGAATTATGGTACTTCAGCATACTCACGGGCTTTCTGTGGGTGCAGGAATGAACCGGATTATTGATTATGAGACCTTTGATTTGACTCGTGGCTGTATCGTTCGTTCTAAATCCCGCAAAATTAAAAGTAATTGGGACTCCTATCGCTTAATTCGTAAACTAATTAAGCAACAAGGGGGTGAATGGGTTGATTTAACCTTTGAAGATGTTCACGACTTGATTCGACTGTATACCGTTAATGAGCAAAAAGACGCATATCGGTTAACGGAAGACCAAGTGATAGCATTCACGAAAGACTATGCGATCAAAAATCCACTTTTGTTAGAAATTCTCAGTAGTCAATCTGGGGGAATCGATGAGTCGAGTATTGAAGTTGATAGTCTATTTGATGAAGATGACAAAGATTTACCGGATGTCGATATTGACACTGAGTTAAATGATTTGCTCAGTACATTTCAGTCGGGGCAAGTAGAGGATTCTAGCAGTTTAGAAGAAGAATCTGCACAAGGTCTTGAAGGTCTTGATGTGGATGAGGCTCAAGAGCCGCAAGATACCGGTGAGCAGAGTCTTACTCAAGATGATGAGCCTGAGATTGTGCCTGAACCCCAGACTGAAGTAGATAGTCTTTGGTTTACAAGAACATACACGAGAAAGGGAATCAAAGCATTTTTGCTCAATGATAATGAATATGATGTGACAACATGGCGCGAATTTTTGATCACAGTTTGCACATTAATGAAGCTCAACCACAACAAGGATTTTGCTAAGGTTTTGCAAATCAAGGGTAAGAAAAATGCTTATTTTAGTAAAAACCCAAAAGATCTTAAAAGTCCCGAAAAAATATCAGGTTCTGGCATTTATGTCGAAACAAATTTAAGCTCGAATCAAATTGTTAAATTTGTTTATCGGATTGTAACGCTATTTAATTATTCTGAAGACTGCATTCAAATTATTTTAGATGAGGGATAGTGACTATGAATACGCTGTCTCTCAGTATTCCGTTTTCAGGATTTGAAATTGATTTATTGCTGCGAGGTGTGATAATTGCAGCCCTACCTAAACTATATCTCAAAGGTAAAAGTTTTCTGCTCTATCCCCTCAACGATCAAGATTTGACCTCACACTATCACCCACAATTTAACCGAGATTCTGACCCCCAAACAACCCCAAATGATCAGAGCGTCATCATTAAAAGTTGGGCCAGGTGTGAACTGTGCGAGCGAGTGCAAAGTGTGCAAGATCTTGAGCGCCTCACTCAAAGCACCATTTGGACGAATCAGGGCTTAAAACGCCACCTCGGAGCCAATCCTCATCTTTTTTTGGCCTATTTGAGAGTTTACCGTTTACCCCAACCGATGACAGTAAATCGGATCGAAAATGATCAGGATAAAGCGGGGAAATTTATCGGTTTAAATCCGGCGATCGCGATTGATGGATCGCAGCCTGTGTTAACAGAAGACCAGTTTGATGCTGCATTACACGCTTTGAAAGAGCGCCAGCCCATCATCACCCTAGAGATAACGCCGCTACCAGAACCGGAACGACCGAAACCGGATGCGATCGCCCCCCCTGAACCCGAACATGAAGCACCACCCATTCAACCTGAAATCACGCCGGATGCATTGCGATCGCCAGAGCCAGAAACTGTTTCAAAACCCGCTACTGTTCCTCAAACTTCCTACGAGTTAACCCAGATTGCAGAGGTGGGGAATTCCAGTCATGGGCATGAGTTTGAGCGACTCATCCGCAAAGGGTTGCTGTTTTTGGGCTTTCAAAATTCTGAAGAGAATCCGAAAGCAAGCCTAAATCCAGATTCCACGGGGGGAGCCGGCGGGTTAGATTTTTACGCAAATTATCCTTATCCGATTGTGGGCGAATGTAAGGCAACAAAAACCGAAAAAGTACCCGATGGAACACCCGCACAACTGGTTAAACTGGGTCATAAAATTCTCAAAGCTCACTATCAAGACTGCATTAAAATTGTAGTAGCCGCTGGTGAATTAACCAGTGCAGCGAATGAGACAGCAAGCGGCAATCAAATTAATGTTTTGCGCCCGGAAACCATTCAACGATTAGTTTGTTTAAAACAAAACTATCCAGGGTCAGTTAATTTATTTGAACTGAAACACATCTTAGAATCTGAGCCATTTAGTGAAGCGGTTGATGCTCAAGTTAATCACTATATTGATGCAATTGCTGGCGCAATTCAAACCCGTAGTAATTTGATTGGTTTAGTGAAAGAGCAGCCCCAGCCTCCGGATGTCACTCTATTACAAGGTATTTATATCGGTCGCTATTCCAGCAGCGTTGACCTTCAGGAACTACACCAAATTCTAGTCGAATTAGCATCACCCCTGACGGGATATTTAGGACGACGAAAAGGGGAACAATGGAAAGAGGATCGGTTTTATTTTGTGCGCGAGTTTGATCAACTCTTGCACCTGTGATGGGCTGATGGGTCGGGTAGTTCCACCGTTAGTGTATGGGGACTCATTCGCATTGTGGGGGTTCTGTGAATTTTTTCGTCTCCTAAAGTGCTGGGCGGAGGTTGGGGCGGGTTTTGTCCTAAAACAGTTCCGCGCCTTCGATGGGGGGTAACCCTTGGAGACTGTTGGCGCGATCGCCGCATTGTTGAGGGGTGGGGAAAAGTTTGCCGGGATTCGCTAACCCCTTGGGATTGAAGGCCGATCGCACATATTGCATCGTTTCTAAATCCGTAGGGGTGAACATTTCCGGCATATAGCAATTTTTATCGGCTCCGATCCCATGCTCCCCCGACAGACTGCCCCCGGCTTGCACACAAAGGCGGAGGATTTCCGCGCCGATTGCTTCCACATCGGCGAAAGCTCCCGGAATGGCTTGATCGTAGAGAATTAAGGGGTGTAAGTTGCCGTCCCCAGCATGGAAGACATTGGCGATCCGGTAGCCCGATCGCTCACTCAATGCCTCAATTTCCCGCAGCACTTTCGCCAACTGGGTACGCGGCACTACGCCATCTTGGACGAAATAATTGGGACTCATTTGGCCGGCGGCGGCGAAGGTGGCTTTGCGACCTTTCCAGAGTTTGAGGCGTTGTTCAGGGTCGGTGGCGACGGTGAGCGATCGCGCTCCCGACTGGCGACAGAGTTCCCCCACCCGCGTCACGTTGCCCTCCACTTCCACGGTTAACCCATCCAATTCCACGAGCAAAATCGCCCCAGCATCGCGGGGATAGCAGCCCAAGGCCACCACATCTTCCACGGCGTTAATGCTGAGGTTGTCCATCATTTCCATCCCCGCCGGAATGATCCCCGCACTGATGATCGCGGTGACGGCTTCCCCGGCGGCTTCGATGCTGTCGAAGTCGGCCAGGAGGACAGCGATCGCCTCTGGGGTTTTCAAAATCCGTAGGGTGATTTCCGTCGCCACGCCGAGGGTTCCCTCGGAGCCGATCAACACCCCCATCAGGTCATAGCCGGGCATTTCCGGAGCCATCCCCCCCAATTGGACGATCTCGCCGCTGGTAGTGACGACGGTGAGTTCTAGCACATGGTTCGTGGTCACGCCGTATTTCAGACAGTGAACGCCGCCGGAATTTTCCGCCACATTGCCGCCGATGGAGCAGATGATTTGGCTGGAGGGGTCAGGGGCATAGTAGAAGCCTGCGCCGCTGACGGCTTGGGTGACCCAGTTGTTAATCACGCCGGGTTGGACGGTGACGCGCTGGTTGGCGTAGTCAATGTTGAGGATGCGGTTCATTTGGGCCATGACGATCAGCACGCCGTTGGCCAGGGGGAGAGCGCCCCCCGATAGCCCGGTTCCAGCTCCCCGTGCCACCCAGGGGAGATCGTGGCGATCGCAAATCTGCACCGCCGCCGCCACTTCTGCCGTACTGCGGGGCAACACCACCAAGGCCGGGCGTTGACGATAGGCCGCCAACCCGTCGCATTCGTAGGTGAGTAGTTCTTCCTTGCGGCGAATGACTTGCTTGGGGCTGAGGGCCTGTTCAAATTCGCGGCGAATGGCAGCGGGGATGGGAGCGGAAGGAGAAGCGATCGCAGTCATGACACAGAGTCCCAAAAAATCAAGTCAATGTCCCCATTCTAGAAGGAAGCCGCTGCGGTTTTGGCTCCATTCGTCAGGCTTCTGTGCCAACCCTGTACAATTTATGGGCAGAGAAAGGAAATTAGCTTGTCTCACTCATTTACAGTGAGGTGGGGGTCTTGATCAGTCAGCATGGCGGAATCGTCACAACAATCATTAAGAGCATCCGCTACGGGCATGGAGCAAGCGAAATCCGTTTGTCTCAGTTCGGCCAGCAAAATTACGCAACTACGACAATTGCACGTCTCCCGTTCGACGATGCAGCAGTTTTTCACCGGCCAACCCATTGACCAAACCCTCTTCCATAAAATTTGTCGGATTCTGGAATTAAATTGGCAAGAGGTTGCTGATTTATCCGATCTTCACATCGAGCAAATCCCCGAAGCGCGTAACGGTAGCGGGCATAACCTCCCATTGCCCAGCGTGTCTCAATTTAATTTGCAGTGGCAAAAACTCAAAGCCCAAGTTAAACACACCCTCTATGAACAACACCGCACCATCCACCTCCTCAACCTCCAAAACCTGCCCATCGCGGCGTTAAAATTCGAGGTCTATCTCGTTGAAAAACTGCCCCGTGATCTTTGTGTCAACGTCAACACCTACCTGAAGCAGTTTAATCCGCAGGGGGAGTTTGAGCGGTTTGGGTTGGGCGATCGCAACGAACGCCTTGACGGCCTCACCGCCGCCACCAAATACCCCCGCCTCATCGTCCTCGGCCAACCCGCCGCCGGCAAAACCACATTTTTAAAATATTTAGCGATCGCCTGCTGCGAACAAGACTACCAAGCCGATCACATCCCCGTCTTCATCGACCTCAACACCTTTGACCCCGAACTCCTCAACGACCCCAACGTCCTCGAAAAACTCGTCCAACAGACCCTCAACCTCGACACCCTCACCGAATGCCAAGAAATCCTTGACTACGGCCATCTCCTCATCCTCATTGACAGCCTCGACATCGTCCCCGACCAAGGCCGCAAAAACGTCCAATTTCAACTCCGCTCCTTCACCCAACGCTACAACCGCAACCGCTTCATCATCACCTGTCGCACCCAATTCACCGACTACACCCTCCCCACCTTTCGCCATGTCGAAATCGCCGACCTCACCCTCAGCCAAATCGAAGCCTTCGCCCAAGCCTGGTTTACCGCCGAAATCGACATCCCCCAAACCCACGAAATCGCCCGCCAATTCATCACCGACCTCAGCCTTCCCAAATCTCAAAAATTCTTCCAACTCGCCCAAAGCCCGCAACTCCTGCAACTCCTCTGCTGGATGTTTCAATACCTCGGTCGTCTCCCCGACACCCAATTTGAACTCTACGAACTCGGCCTCACCCGCATCCTCGAAACCGCCAGCCCGCCCCACCCCCACCACACCCCCTCCATCTACCTCGACATCGACATCGCCGAACGCTACCGCCTCCTCAGCTACTTAGCGATTCTAACCTTTGAAAAAAAAGAACTCTTTATTCACTTTAAAAAATTAAAATCACACATTAGCCTCTACCTCAAAACCATCCCCAGCTTTAGCATCGGCCCCACCACCATGGCCGACTACGCCAAGCGACTCTTAAAAGACATTGAAATGCAGCATGGGATTATTTTTGAACGCAGCCAAGGGATTTATTCCTTCGCCAGTCCGCGCATTCAAGAATATTTAGTCGGGTACTATCTACTCCGCAACTTTGACCCCAACCATCTCCATAAATCCCTCGACAATGTTACAACTCGTAACTGGTATGAACTCTTTTCCTACCTCACCCAACGCATCGCCCGCCTTGATGATTTCCTCCTGCACATCAAATATAAAATTGATCAACTCGTCGCCCGAGATAAAAAAATTCAAATCTTTTTATCCTGGGTGAATCAAAAATCAATGTTAGTGAAAGTCCCCTACAAAATCGCAGCGGTGCGGGCCTTCTACTTTTCCCAAGCCATTGATCATATTTTTGATCCCCGAATTTCTCGCCCCCTCGACTTTTCCCACGCCGTCAATCGTGCCCTGAAATCCTCTCTCCATGACTGGTCTCTCGCCTGTCACCTCGATACAGAATTAGACTATGCGTTTAATCACAATGTCTTAGAAGAGCTAGACAGTGAATTTGTGATTGATCTGATTTTGAACTGTTTATTAGTGACCCTCGCCCATGATCTCAGTTTATTTATGACCTTTGCCGAAGATCGTGATTTAGCCATTGAACCCGAATTAAAACTTGCCCTCAATCGTTTTCAAAACCAGTTACCCGATACCGATCGTGATGCTGTGGACTATCAAAAATGGTGGCAATCCAATAGTCAAACCTGGATTCGGAATCTTCGCCTGGTCATTATTGAACATCGCAATGTCGGCTATGATTGGCAATTTAATCAAGATCAAAAAGCCCTCCTCCGTCAATATTACAATGCCAATAAATTACTCGTTGAATGCCTCTACAATAATCCCCGCGTTGATCCCAAAACCGTCAATGCGATCGAAGCCACCCTACTCCTTCCCATGGCCGACATTCGCAGCCACCAATACCTCTAGCCCCCGCGCTGCACTCTATAATAGAACAGAAGCCATTCAATTCACGCTGTCGTCTAATGGAGTACTTTCGGGAAAAATACATCAATCCCTTCACTGACTATGGGTTTAAGAAACTCTTTGGTGAAGAACCTAATAAAGACCTCCTCTTAGATTTCTTGAATGAATTAGAGGGTATCTGTGAAGAAAAGATAAAGAAGAGGGGGTAAAAGCCTCAAAAGATGGAAAAAGGGGGTAAAACGCAAGAGAACAGAAAATGCCTAGACAAGGATACCCCAGCGATGTGAGCGACGCAGAATGGGAAATC
>NZ_JAQMTY010000082.1 GCF_028330765.1 Spirulina subsalsa CS-330
GCGTGAGCCTCAGGCTCACGCCTATCCACCTGAGACTCGCCCCGTGGGTTAGAGGAATTGGGGGTGAGGACAACGGGTTAAGCCACGGGTGAACAAGCTGTAACGTTTCGTGTCATTTAATTTTGCCAAACGTAACAAATTCCAAACACTAGGTGATCAAGGTTCAGGTTCAGTTTTACACTGAATATGTAGCCAAAAGAACAGAAATTATTTTCAAATAAGGGTCGGTCTTCATTTCGGTTCTGCTGGTCTATGTACTCATGCGTAGAAGGAGTTTAATTGTGACGACTCGTTTCAGCATTTTTCGATGATATTTGCGTTGATTGCACCGTTCGGTCGAATGCAACGATTGGTTTTAAATGTTGCACTTTAGCGATCGCTGGGTATGATCCGCAGTCCAGAATCTGCCTCAACATTCTTGGGATGTTCTGCTTATTTCGATGGATTCTGGTGTGATTCGTTGAGTGGCGATCGCAACCTGATATGTTGCTATCTGCTCAAGTTTGGCTGGTCACCAGACTCGTTTTCGTTCTCTCTGTTGTAATTTTTAGTTCACGAATACTCAAATTAACTCAAATTAACCCATTACTTGAAATAGCTGGATTGGTTCTGCTGGAGCTAGGCAGCGATCGCTATTTCGAGTTTCATCGGGGTTGTGACAAATTGGGTCTGACCTGCTCAGACTGCAATTGTGGGATTCTTCGTCTGTTTTAGACGATGATTGCGACCCCAACAATCTTCACTCACTCACCATTCCTGTCAGGAGTTGTTATGGTACATTCTGTAGACCAAGTCCCCCAAACCTCCCGTGATCAAGCCTTGATTCTCTGGTTTGATGAAGTCGGCACCGAAGATGTCGGCTTAGTCGGCGGTAAAAACTCGTCGTTGGGTGAAATGATCCAACAGTTGCAACCCAAAGGCGTGAACGTGCCCACCGGTTTTGCTACCACTGCCTATGCCTACCGTTACTACATCAAGCAAGCCGGGTTAGAAACACAGTTACGGCGCTTGTTTTCTGACCTGGATGTCAACGATATGCGGAACTTGCAAGAACGGGGCAAACAGGCGCGGACGTTGATTCTCCATACGCCATTCCCCCAAGACTTGCAAGATGCGATCGCCCTCGCCTATAGCAAACTCTGCCAACGCTATGGTTGCAGTCCCTCCCTCTGTGAACGCTTCGACCCCGAATATCGCGATATCTGCGTCAGCCAAACCCAAGATACCGATGTTGCCGTGCGATCGAGTGCCACCGCCGAAGACTTACCCGAAGCCAGTTTTGCCGGTCAACAGGAAACCTATCTCAACGTCCAAAGTGTGAAAGGGGTGCTCGAAGCCTGCCACAAATGCTTCGCCTCCCTCTTCACCGATCGCGCTATCTCCTACCGCCAACACAACGGTTTTGATCATTTCACCGTCGCCCTCTCCGTAGGTGTGCAAAAAATGGTGCGTTCCGACGTGGCCACCTCCGGCGTGATGTTCTCCATCGACACCGAAACCGGCTTTAAAAATGCGGCGCTGATCACCGCTGCCTACGGCTTAGGGGAAAATGTTGTTCAAGGTGCAGTGAACCCCGATGAATACCTGGTGTTTAAACCCACCCTCAAAGACGGTTTCACCCCGATCCTAGAAAAACGCCTCGGCACCAAAGCGATCAAGATGGTCTACGATGTCGGCGGTTCTAAGCTGACGAAAAATGTGGAAGTACCCGAACCCGAACGGCAAAAGTTCTGTATTTCCGATGCGGAGATTCTGCAACTGGCGAAATGGGCGGTGCAAATTGAAGACCACTATTCCGCAGTCCGCGGCCAATATACCCCCATGGATATTGAATGGGCGAAAGATGGCTGCACGGGTGAACTCTTCATTGTCCAAGCCCGCCCGGAAACAGTGCAATCTCAAAAGGCCGCCAATATCCTCGAAAGTTATGAACTCAAAGATCACGGCGCGATCCTCACGGTGGGGCGCAGTGTGGGGGCAGCGATCGGGCAAGGTAAGGCCCGCGTCATTCATAACGTCTCGAATATTAACCAGTTCAAGGCCGGTGAAGTGTTGATCACCAACCGCACCGACCCGGATTGGGAACCGATTATGAAGCAGGCGAGCGCGATCGTCACCAACCAAGGCGGGCGCACCTGTCACGCGGCGATTATTGCGCGGGAAATGGGAATTCCTGCGATCGTGGGTTGCGGTGATGCGACGGAAGCGGTCAAGAGTGGTCAAGAGGTGACGGTGTCCTGTTGTGAAGGAGAAGAAGGCCGGGTTTATCAAGGTCTGCTGCCCTTTGAGGTGCATAAAACCCATCTCGACAACTTGCCCACCACCCGCACCCAAATCTTGATGAACATCGGCAACCCGGAACAGGCGTTCTCCTTAGCGGGGATTCCGGCGGGGGGGGTTGGCTTGGCCCGGTTGGAATTCATCATCGCCAACAACATCAAAGCCCACCCGATGGCGTTGATTAAATACGACGAACTCAAAGACGAACTCGTCAAAGCCGAGATCGATCGCCTCACCCAAGGCTACGATCGCAAACCTGAATTCTTCGTCGATAAATTGGCGCGGGGGATTGGCACGATCGCAGCGGCCTTCTATCCCAAACCAGTGATCGTGCGGATGTCGGATTTCAAATCCAATGAATACGCTAACCTCCTTGGCGGTCGTCAGTTTGAACCCCACGAAGAAAACCCGATGATCGGCTGGCGGGGTGCGTCGCGCTACTACGACCCCAACTACCGCGAAGCCTACGCCCTTGAATGCCAAGCCTTCAAACGGGTGCGCGACGACATGGGGTTAACCAACGTGATCCCGATGGTTCCGTTCTGCCGTACCCCGGAAGAAGGCAAGCGCGTCTTGGCGGAAATGGGTAAACAAGGCTTGAAACGGGGCATCAATGGCTTACAGGTCTATGTGATGTGTGAGTTGCCGAGCAATGTGATCTTGGCGGATCAGTTTGCAGAGGTGTTTGATGGCTTCTCGATTGGGTCGAATGACTTGACGCAACTCACCTTGGGCTTAGATCGGGATTCGTCCTTGGTGGCGCATCTGTTCGATGAACGCAATGAAGGCGTGAAACGGATGGTCAAAGAAGCGATCGCCACCGCCAAAGCCACGGGCCGCAAGATCGGCATCTGTGGTCAAGCCCCCAGTGATTACCCCGAATTCGCCCAATTCCTCGTCGAACTCGGCATCGACTCGATCAGCCTGAACCCGGATTCTGTGCTCAAAACGATGTTGATGGTGGCGGAGGTGGAAAAAACCCAAGCCTAATCACAATGCTCCCAGGTGTTTAAGTTGTCCTCCTTGAGAGAACGATCCCCACGAACCGACCCAGTTCGTGGGGTTTCTTCATGACTTCGACGGGGGAATTAATTTTTTAGTGGCTGAGGTGGTGCGTCCCATCGGGGCGAGTTCCTTGGCGCTGGGGGATGGCGGTGATGGGGTCGGGGTGACGTTGCGATCGCCCCCTTGGCTCGGATAGCTCACCCCCGCTTCCTTCGCGAAGTTCGCGATCGCCCCCAATACCGGCGTATTCGCCACCGCCAACTCATAGAGCGACTGTTCCAACGCCGACCGCTTCACCGTGCCCAAACCCGCCACCAACAGCAAACCATCACTATGGGCAGCCAACAAATGAGCATCGGCCAGACCCGCCAAGGGGGGCGCATCATAGATCACCAAATCAAACTGCTCCCGCAGCGATCGCATCAACTCCTGCATCTTATGGGACGAAATCAAGCGAATCGGGTCGGGCGGCAACATCCCCGCCGTCAGCACAAACAGATTTTCATCCAGCACCGAAGCCTGAATCGCATCCTCCGCCAAGAGATCCCCCGACAGCACATCCGTTAAACCATCCCCATTCACCAAGCCCAACCGCTGATGAATTTGCGGACGGCGCAAATCCGTATCCACCACCAACACCCGCCGATTCATCCGCGCCACCGCCTGGGCCAGATAGGCTGCGATCGTCGTCTTCCCTTCCCCCGCCGTCGCCGACGAAATCACCACCGCCCGCACCGGATCATCCGCATCCAACAGCCGCACATTCGCCGCCAACGCATGAAACGCCTCACCAAACACCGAACGGCTCGAAGCTTCTACCTCATGAGTGCCATTAGACTGCACCAAATGCGCAAAGGGTGTTCCCTTTAAGCCCCACCCCAGGAGATCCCGCACCGGGTCAAGCCATGATCCCGCTACCGTCGGCAAGTCCAGCACATCATCCTGGGCGGCAGTCTGATCTACATAGGCATGGGTCAGGGAAAACGGCGCAAGATCCACCGCCGGTGCAAAATCGCTTAAATCCCGTTTGCGCGGAATAATCCCCAATAGAGATAACTGGGTGATTTTTTTCACTTCCTTCGGGGTATGGAGCACATTACTGAGGCTATCTAGGGCCAAGGCTGCCCCACAGCCGAGCATGAAACCAACGATCGCTCCCAACACTAAATTACGGGCAGCGCTAGCGGTGGAGGGTTTCGGCTCTGCCACGGGTTCGAGGAGTCGCCACGGAACTTGGCGTTGGGCGATTTCAATGCGCAGCGCCTCCCGTTTGGTGAGAAATTGGTTGAGGTTGTCCGTCGCAATTTGCAGTTCACGTTCAATATCGGTGAACGAACGATTCACCACCGACAGCTCCTTAACGCGGTCTTGAAACTGATTCAGCGTGCCGCCTAGGGCCACATTTCGGCGCTCAATTTCTTGGATTTGGGTGTCCAGTTCTCGGATGGTGCGCTGCACTTCTTGGGCGAGGAGGGGCAGGAGGCGATCGCGCTGCTCATTGAGCAATTTTATTTCAGGACTTGCTTCGAGTAATAACACCGAATCCCGCGCAATTTGACTGTCAAGGGTCTGAAGTTGATTCAGCAATGCTTGATATTGAGGATTATTTTTGAGAGCCGATGACGAGACATTTTCCGGCGATTGGGTGGCGAGTTCGTCCCGCAGTTCATCCCGCAGGGCTAGAATTTCATTCCGTTGAATCTGGGTCTCCAGTTGCTGTTCTTGAACTGTGCTGATTTGGGTGGACAACTGTTCCCCGGTGGTGGTGGGGTCAATGAGGTTATACCGTTGGCGTAGGGCTTGCAGTCGTTCTTGTAACTCTTCGACCTGGGCATTGAGTTCGGGCAATTGGTCGTCCACAAAATCAAGCCCCTGCTGAATATCGGCCTTGCGCTCATTCAAACTGTAGTTGAGATATACCTCAGACACCGTGGACAACAGATCAGCCACAAGGGCTTGATTGGGGTGTTGAAAGGACACCTCTAGGACGTTGGTTTGACTGGCTTTAATCCCAAGACCATACTTCAGCATCTCGTAGGTGAGATCTTTGTATTGACGCTGGAGAATTTCAACCGCCGGATCGAGGACTTCGGGGCTGCGCAGGACTTTAATTTTGGTTTCATCGAGGGTGAATGTGTCGGCTTCGTTGGCGCTCACACTATCAGAAACGGAGGAAATAACCTGGGTTTCTACGGTCACGGGTTCGGTGAGAATTTCAAACTTTGACGCATAGATCGGGCGATCGGTGACGGCTTTGTACGTGCCGGCTCCGGCCATGAGAAAAGTTAAGCCCGCGATCAGAAAAATCTGCCGATACAGAGCTTCAATAACCCGGCCGAGTTCTAGCCCCCCTTCATCTTCAGGGAGTTTAATATTATGGTGATCCGAAGTTGGTGACTGTGGAATGGGTCCAACGTGCATATTGAGTTTCCGCTGGGCTGCTGAGGCAAGACTCTCAGAATTTTTTCAATTGTGCCACATCCATTTTGAAGCTGCCCAAGGCCCCAGGGCTGAAGGTGCGATCGCGCCCCCCTATCTCCCCCCATCTTTAGTGATGATCTCAAGGGCATTAAGCGATCGCTCAAAGCGGCCAGTGGAGAAGGGTCGCCACCTGTTCCGCAAATTGGAGCGGTTCGATCAGCTTTGACAGCACACCTTGCACGTCATAGCCTTGGAAGACCTCGTATTCGGTGGGGTCTTTGGCGGTGAGGAAAATAATCGGGACGGTTTGGGTTTGGGGCTGTTGGCGCAGACGTTCCAGGGTGGCGATGCCATCGAGATCGGGCATCATCACATCGAGCAAAATCGCATCAAAGGGATGTTGAGCAGCGATCGCACATCCTTCCATCCCAGAACTGGCGGTTTGGACAGACCAGTCTTGGCTCATTTCCAGGCATAATTTAACAACGCTTCTAACATCTGCATCATCATCAATGAGAAGAATTCGCCGACTCATAGGCCTTGGGGTCAATCATCTTTGAGGGCAACGGTTGCGTTTAGTCTAACGATCCACCGCCAGCTTATCATCGGTGGGAATGGGGTGGAGAGGCTTGGAAGATTCCCGCGAATCTTCTAGGATTGCTGTTATCGTCAACTTCAACGCTCTTGAGGCTCAAGTAAGACCATGACCGATGCTGGGGTTCCGGAAACAACGATAGGGTTGACGCTCCAACGGGGCGGGGAAGAATTAATGTTGCTCAAGGTGGGCGATCGCTTCACCGTGCAACTCACCGCCCCCGATGCCCCACTCCCGGATAGCCTCAGCCGTCTCAATCGCCATCTGCTGCCCCAAACGGCCCTGTGGGAATTCATCATCGCTCCGGCCAGCTTAGAAACCGCCATGACCGCGGCTCGGCAATCGGACTCGGTCACCTTTGCCAGCCATGTGTATCAGTTGCAAAACAGCCCCGAAACCTTGGCCTATCTGACGGAGGAGTTGACGGTGCAGTTTGCCGCCGGCCTGAGTGAGACGGAACAGAGGGCCTTGACGCAGCCTCTGGGGTTAGAGTGCGATCGCCCCCTCGCCGGGATTCCCGACACCTATATTTATCACCTCACCACCGCCGCCACCGAAAACCCGATCAAAATCACCAATCGACTCATGGCCGATGCCGCCGTGCTGACGGCCGAACCCAATATTATCTTTCTGCGGGAATCCTTCTATCGCCCCCAAGATACCCACTACGACCAGCAATGGTACTTAAACCACAACGGGGGCCATCAACTCGCCCCCACCTCCCATATTGACTGCGAAAAAGCGTGGGACATGCAGCGGGGGACGCGATCGGTCGTGGTGGCGATTATGGATGATGCCATTGATATTAACCACCCTGATTTTCAAGGCGCGGGCAAGATTGTCGCCCCCTATGATTTTCGCGATCGCGACTTTGCCCCCCTCCCCACCAACACCCAAGAAAGCCACGGCACGGCCTGCGCCGGGGTCGCCGTCGCCGAAGAAAACGGCCAGGGGGTCGTTGGGGTCGCTCCCGGCTGTGCCCTGATGCCCCTGCGCACCACCGGCTACCTGGATGACCGTTCCATTGAGAGCCTGTTTAATTGGGCGATCGACAAAGGAGCCAGCGTCATTTCCTGTAGTTGGGGCGCAGCTTCGGTACATTTCCCCCTTTCCCTGCGGCAACGGGCCGTGATTCACCGCGCCGCCACCGAGGGCCGAGGCGGTAAGGGCTGCGTGGTGGTGTTTGCCGCCGGCAATGCCAATCGCCCGGTACAAGGCACAATCTACGAACGGGGCTGGCCCAATGACCTCCTCAGCGGCCCCACCGATTGGCTCAGTGGCTTTGGCACTCATCCCGATGTGATCACCGTGTCCGCCTGCA
Organism: Spirulina subsalsa CS-330; assembly: GCF_028330765.1. GTDB lineage: Bacteria > Cyanobacteriota > Cyanobacteriia > Cyanobacteriales > Spirulinaceae > Spirulina > Spirulina subsalsa_A. The sequence goes on from NZ_JAQMTY010000082.1 coordinate 7,623, forward strand.
CCAGCCTCGGCACCAAGTCCAGCTACAGCAATTGGGGGACGCATATTTCCGTCTGTGCGCCCAGTAATAACGCGCCGCCGGGGATGTGGTTCCCGAAAACCGGCTTCGCCCAAACCGCCCCAACGATTAACTACCGCTTGCCGGGGTTGGGGGTGTTTACAACGGATCAACTGGGGAGTTTGGGCTATGACCGAGGCGATTTTACCCGTGATTTTGGCGGTACATCGAGCGCCTGTCCGGTGGTGGCGGGGGTGGCGGCGTTGGTGCTGTCGGCAAATCCGAATTTAACGGCGGTGGAGGTGAAGGAGGTCTTGCAACAGACGGCGGATAAGATTGTCGATCGCGATCGCGATCCGCAACTGGGGTTACAGTTGGGAACCTACGACAGCAAAGGCCATTCCCAATGGTTCGGCTATGGCAAGGTCAACGCCTACGCTGCCGTTAAAGAAGCCCAGCGCCGCCTGCCCCAACGCAATACCCCCGTCCCCACCCGGCAGAAAATTTCCCGCCGCAGCAGCACCGCCGCCCCGATTCCCGACCATAACCCCCAGGGTCTGCTGAGTAGTTTGGAAGTGTCCCAAGCGGGCGCGATCGCTGCCCTCACCATCACCATTGATCTCGTCCATGAGTTCCTCGGTGATGTGGAAATCAAACTCCGCAGTCCCCACGGCATCACGGTCTTACTCCAAGGGCGCACCCTCGGCAGCCTCACCCGCCTGAAACGTACCTATACCCCAGCGATCGCCCCCGTCCTGCAATCCTTCCTCCAACAACCCGCCCAAGGGACTTGGCAACTGTGGGTGATCGATCGCGTCTTGGGCGATACCGGCACGCTCCAAGGGTGGGGACTAGATCTCGACATTCTCGCACCCTAATGTTAAAGCACACGCTAATTGGTGGGTTACGGCGGATCGCTGAATTGCAGTGATAACAGAAGTTTAAGCCACCTAACCCACCCTACAATAAAATATCATTTTGGCTGTGCCACGACACTAAGGTGGGTTATGGCACGAGGATCAGCCTGGGGTTCTGCCTTGGGTTTCGCGTTGTTTAATTAACTCAGCACTGCGGGACGTACCGAGGCGGGTGGCTCCGGCCAGGATCAGCGCGATCGCATCATCAGCGGTACGAATTCCCCCCGATGCCTTAATCCCCGCACTGCCCCGCGTCACCTCCCGCAACAGGCTCACCTGTTCCACCGTCGCTCCGCCAAACCAGCCCGTACTCGTTTTCAAAAACGCCGCCCCCGCATCGAGGCACACCGTCGCCGCCAAGCGTTGCTCCTCTGGGGTTAACAGGCCCATCTCCAAAATTGTCTTAATCGGTTGTCCTGTTTCTTCGACAATTTGGGCGATTTCCTGGGCGATCGCATTGGCATTCCCTGCCTTCACCCACCCCAGATTAATCACCACATCTAATTCCGTTGCGCCATGGCTCACCGCCTCTTGGGCTTCGTAGAGTTTGGTGGCCGTGGTGCTTGCGCCGCTGGGAAAACCAATCACGGCACAGACTTGGGGGCGTTGATTGTGCAGTAATTCTGTGGCGGTGCGCACCGCATGGGGATAGACACAAACGGCGGGCAGATTGTAGCGGTTGGCTACTTGGCAGCCCACTTTTACCTCGTCGAGGGTGGCGGTAGGGTGCAAAATCGCATGGTCAAGGTAGCGGGCGAGGTCAATTTCAGCAGGGTCCATGGGGGTTTAAGGGGGAGGATGGGGAGAATGGGGAGTGCGATCGCCAAACATCAGATCACGGTGATGTCTTTTTGATCAGCATGGGTCAAGGCTTGATACTGATCTTCATCGATCCGGGCCGCCGCGTAGAGGGTTTCCGTAATATCCGACAGGGTTAAGACCGCATGGGTACGATAGCCAGCAGCGGCGATCCGATCCGACACCCCCTGCTCATGGTCAATAAACACCACAATATCATTGACCACCAGCCCGGCAGAGGTCAGTTTTTCCGTACCTTCGATCGCACTCTTGCCGCTGATCAACACATCATCAACCACCACCACCGTTTCCCCCGGCTCAAAATGCCCTTCAATCACCCGCCGCGTCCCGTGGGCTTTCACTTCCTTGCGCGGGAAAATCATCGGTCGGCCCAAGATCATCGATAACCCCGTTGCGGTGGGCAATGCCCCGTAGGGCAGGCCAGCAATGCGGTCAAAGGTGAGGGGTGTGAGCAGTTCCGCATAGGCGTTGAGCATTTGGTGAAAGACTTGGGGATTGGAAATGACTTTCCGCAGATCAATGTAGTAGGAAAACGTCGCCCCCGACGCTTGGACATAGTCCCCAAACAAAATACATTCGAGGTCAAACAGTTGCAAAATCAGGTCTTGCTGGGGGTGTTGTTCTAGGAGGCAAACGTTCGTAGTCCAAAGTTGACAGTGGTGGTGGGGTTGATTTTGTTGGTGTTGGTAACAGTGGTGGTTAATTTCTTGGTTGAGGGCGGCGATCGCGGTGACCGGATCGTCATAGCTGAGATAGTCTTGGGGCACAGGCAACAGCAGACCGCTACCGTTGGCGTTTAACCCCGCGTTAATGATCGCCGCCAGGCTTTCTTGATGCTCCCAAATACTCCGGGCGAGGATCAATCGTTCGGGGGCCAGGTTGCGCACCTTGGCTAAAACTTCCGGGTTGCTCGTGCCAATTTCTAAACACACCTGCTCCGGCGGCCCCCAGGCGGACACCTCCGTCACTAGGTGGAGATACAGGGGCGCATCGGGCATCGGGTAATCTTGGATTGCGATCGCCCCCGGATTGGAGGTGCGACAGACCATAAAGGCCGCTTTATCGGGATAGACCAAAAAGGGCGCAGCTTGGTCATGGCCAGCAAATGGGGTGAGGGTGACCGCATCCACTTGCCATTGTTCAAAGAGGGTACGCGCTAAAAAACTACTGCTGTTGAGGTCGCTATGTTTCACATCCAAAATGATTGGAATATGGGACGGAATTGACAGCAACACCTGTTCAAGGAGTTCAATCCCCGGCGCACCCAAGGATTGATAGAAGCCGAAACTGGGTTTATAGGCGCAGACGTGATCCGCTGTGGCTGAGATTAAGTGATTGAGCCAATCGCCGAGTTCATCGGTGAGTTGGCTATGACTCGCGGCATATTGGGCCGGGAGCATTTCAGGATTGGGGTCAAGCCCCAACACGAGAATGCTATTGTTGCGATCGCAGGCAGCATCCAGTTTGGTTAAAAAGCTCATGGTGTGGGGCTGACAATGGTTGAAAACATGAAAGGCTCTCGCTGATCAAAAAATAATCGCCGACAAGGACACCTCATCCTTTTCATCTTACGACCTGGGTTCTCCCGGTGGGGCAGAGTCTGGATTTGGCAGGAGTGAGCTAGAGGCTCACACTACCCTTGCTGGAATCCTGGGTCGTGCGAGCTTCTAGCTCGCTGCTCTGACTGACTCGCTCGCTGCCCTGATCATGGGGATCAAACGCAGGCTAGATCAACCATTTGCACGTTATGCATCAGCAGTAGTTGGGTGGAGGGTAACGGGACTTTATAATTAAGCTCACAAAGCTTAAACCTTAAACGCATGACAGCCTATATCGAATTTGCCCGAGGAATTACCGAAGAAGCCGTTCCCGATGTGCGCGTCACCCGCTCCAAAAGTGGCAACAGCGGCACCGCGACCTTCTACTTTCAAGAACCCAAAGCCCTGATGGACAACAGCATCGCCAATGACATTACGGGGATGTACTTGATCGATGACGAAGGCGAACTGATGACGCGGGAGGTGAACGCTCGGTTCGTCAATGGCCAAGCCGTCGGGATTGAAGCCGTGCTCATCATGCAAACCGCCGCAGAATGGGAGCGGTTTATTCGCTTCATGAATCGCTATGCCGAGTCTGCGGGCTTAGAACTGAATCGGAATGACTAACCCCATTGCACCGCCAGGACTCCGGCGCGATCTGGCTCCATGACCCTCACCCCTCCCTCTCCGGCTCGGTCAATCCTGACCTGTTATGGATGAGCGGGAGCCGCTCGGAGCGGGATGTGATCGCCCTGCTCCAGGCAGCACGGGGACGCGACGGCGATCGCTTGAGATTCAGACGGGCCACATTTCGATGCAATTCTTCATATTTCACCATGTACCCCCATCCTGATTCCCGGATCATTACGGCTCGTTGTGCGGTTTTGACGGTGAGTGATACTCGCACGATCGCCACCGATCGCAGCGGTCAATTATTACAACGTCTGCTCGATCAGGCTCACCACACCGTGGCCGCCTACGCCATTTGTCCCGATGACCCGGCCCAGATTCGTCGCCATCTTGAACAGTGGGGACAAGATCCGGTGATTGATCTGGTGATCACGTCGGGGGGGACGGGGATCGCGCCCCGTGATACCACCTATGAGGCGATCGCGGCTCTTCTCCATCCGACGCTGCCGGGGTTTGGGGAATTGTTTCGGATGTTGAGTTTTTCAGAAATTGGGTCGCGGGCGATGGCATCGCGGGCGATCGCTGGGGTGTATTGCCAGACTTGGGTGTTTGCCCTGCCGGGTTCAAGCAACGGGGTACAGTTGGCGATGGAACGCTTAATTTTGCCGGAACTTACTCATTTGCTGACTCAGTTGCGCCCGGATTTTCCTGCCGCGCCAACAGTACCGCCCCCGTAGCGGCATCGGCCTGGGGCGGGACGAGGTGCGATCGCATCTCATTCCCTAGATACGGTTCCAGGGAGGAAGCCAGGCCGCCGAGGAGACTACAGGGAAGGGGCTGCTGTTGTTTCGCCACCAAGGCCCGCCAAATTTTTTCGATTTCCTGCCCCGCTGCGGTCATCAGAGCGATCGCACTTTCATCCCCCGCTGCCGCCGCCGCCATCACCACCGGGGCCAGTTCGGCAAACTGTTGCGACCCCGCCGCATTGGCCCAGAGAATGAGGCGATCGCCGTCTTGGTCAAACCGTGCCATCACGCCACGAATCAGCGGGGTCACCGCCCGGCGACCATCCCACCATTGCAATGTCTGCTGAATCGCCGCCAGCCCCAGCCATGCGCCGCTGCCCTCATCCCCTTGGGGAAAGCCCCAACCGCTCACCCGCGTCACCCGCTCGCCTTCAATCTGATAGGCCACCACCCCCGTCCCGATCGCAATCACCGCGCCATCTTGGCCCTGATGGGCCCCTAGGCAGGAAATATAACCATCGGAATGGAGGTGCAGGCGGGTGAAGCGATGACCGAGGGCGAGAAAGCGATCGCAGGCCGCCGGGACTTGGGTTCCCGCCAAGCCTGCGCCCCCGTACCAGCGATAGCCCGCCACCTCCGAGGAAATTTCAAACTCCGCTAAGGCTTGGGCGATCGCGGCCCGAATCGACCGCCACGCCCCCACCGGATCAAGGCGAATATTCGCCGGGCCGGCTTTGCCTACGCCCAACAGTTGACCCTGGGCATTTTCAACGCGGGCGATGGTTTTCGTTGCGCCCCCATCAATGCCCACAAATAGCTCCCGACCTACCACCCGATCAGCCATATTCCTTGACAATGCGTAATGAAAAGAGGAGTAACGACATATTGCGCTACTCCTACCCCAAATGAACGGAAACCTGCAACAAGGCTGTCTAGTACGCCAATCCCATACTGCGGGTGGTTTCGGCTCCTAGATAGACTCGAACGCTGAGGAAATCCGTGGGGCAAGCCGTTTCGCAACGTTTGCAACCCACGCAGTCCTCGGTACGCGGCGATGATGCGATTTGGCTAGCTTTACAGCCATCCCAAGGCACCATTTCGAGTACGTCTAGGGGACAAGCCCTTACACATTGAGTACAGCCAATGCAGGTGTCGTAAATTTTTACGCTATGAGACATTGAGTGATCGACTCCTTAGCGAGCGTGTTTTATCGGTTAATTAGAGTTCTGTTGACTCAAGGCATAGTTTACCCTAGCGACTTCGTCCCACTCGAAAAACGGTAACGAAGCTTCAAATTCTGTAACACTTTTGCCGCAATCTCTCAGATGTGCGATCGCATCTGAGACCCATAAATCACCCATCTGAGCGAAAAAAAGGGTGCATCCCACTTTTGCAGATTCATATTGCTCGCCAGGTAGAACCCTCATCCCCAGCCCTTCTCCCGCAGGAGAAGGGAGCCACAGGTAGAACCCTCATCCCCAGCCCTTCTCCCGCAGGAGAAGGGAGCCAAAAGCCCTCTCCTGCGGGAGAGGGTTGGGTGAGGGGTTGCACAACTGGGATGCACCCAAAAAAAAGGCATTGGGGTCTTATTGTGTACTCCGTGCGCCAGAGGATCACCCACAGGAATACCGCCTCGATCCCTGTGTAGTGCGAGCGTCTCGCTCGCTGATCTAAAACTCGGACTTTATTCAGTAACGGGCAAGATGCCCGCACTACGGCTCGGAACATAGCCATAGAACAATTTGGGATGGTTAGGCTTGGGGTCAGCACGAGCCACACAGCACGGTGATCCATCCGGTTTGCGTCGGCACGATCGACAAAAGACTCGACTTTTGGAGAATAGAGAAATGCGACTAGGTTCGCTACAGTAGAAACTCCCCTGACCCTCGCGCCACCATGCCTGAATCCCCCCTTGCCCATATTGGCACTAGCCCCGCCTTTCCCCTCTCCTGTACCGTTCAGGGCGGCTTGCAGATGAGCCGCCAAGATCACAACGTCGCGGAGTCCATTCGGTTGATTTTGGGGACTCGCCACGGTGAGCGGGTGTATCGCCCTAACTTTGGGTCGCGTCTTTCGGAATTGGTGTTTGCGCCGATGAATAGCCAAACCCTCCTCCTGACGCGGCTGTATGTGGAAGAAGCGATTCGCCAATGGGAACCCCGGATTGAACTCGATGGCGTGTTTACTCAACCCGATCCGGTGCGGGGACGGCTAGATATTATCATTCAATATCATTTCAAAGACACCCACGATTCCCGTAGTCTAGTGTATCCGTTCTATTTGACCCCTCCGAGTTAATCGGTCTGCCCTCTTCCGGAAGCTGTTATGGAATTCGATTTCCTGCCCCAACTGCCTAAATCCAACCTCGACGATCGCAAGTTTGAAGACCTCGTCGAAGAATGTTTGCTGCGGATTCCGCGCTACTGCCCAGAGTGGACGAATTTCAACCCCAGTGATCCGGGGGTAACGATGATTGAGCTATTTGCCTGGCTCTCGGATCAGATGTTGATGCGGTTTAATCGGGTTCCGGAGCGCAACTACATTACCTTTTTAGAACTCTTGGGGATTCGGCTCCAGGCCCCACGTCCGGCCCAAACCCACGTCACGTTTTACCTGAGCACGTCCCTGCCGGAACCCTACACGATCGCAGCCGGGGTGGAAACCGCCACCAATCGCACCGAAGCCGAAGAAGCGATCGTCTTCAGTACCGATCATCCCCTCACCATTGGTGTGCCTCGGATTCGCCACCTCCTGACGGCGGACAGCGTGGAAGAACGGCCCCAAATTTTGCGCGATCGCTTCAGTGGCACTTGGACGATGCTACCTAGTGGCGATTGGGAAGGGCGCGATCTCGAACTGTTTAACGAACAACCCAGGGAGGGTAACTGTTTTTATCTGGTGTTTGATCCCCAACAGGAGATCAGCGGCAATGTGGTGGCGGTGAACTTTCGGGGTGAAGCGGCCACCGCCACCGGAATTAACCCCGAACACCCCCCCCGCTCTTGGGAAGCCTGGACAGGAACCCATTGGCAACCGGTGCTGCTCCGTCCCCAGGATGACCATACCGAAGGGTTTAGTTTTAGCGAAGTGACCCGCAACGGTGGCAACCCCCTCCAAGGGGAGGATGTGATTTTTCACTGCCCGCGCCAATGGCCGGTGGAAACCTTCGGCACCTATAACGGACGCTGGTTACGGTGTACCTATCGCAAGGTCACGGTAGACCAACCGGGGTATTTAAATTCGCCGCGCATTGTGGGGATGGGCTGCCGGGCCTTGGGGGGAACGGTGAGCGCGACGCAATCGATCGCGATCGCTAACGAAATTCTCGGCGAAAGTGATGGCATGCCTGGGCAACGGTTCCGTCTCCAAGGTGCGCCGATTTTACCCCGCAGCGAGGGGGAATATCTGCGCGTTACACCGCCGGGGGGCTTGCCGCAGCGGTGGCAGGAAGTGGAGGATTTCGCCGATTCCGGGGCGGATGATTTACACTACACCCTCGATTCGCGCACGGGTGAACTTCAGCTTGGCCCGTTGATTCGTGAATCGGCTCAATTGTTAGATCAAATGGATCAATGGCGACAGCCGCAACTGGCCACCACCGCCGCCCCCGATCCAACGGCGCTGACCCGCAACAAGGGGGAACGTCAATATGGGGCAGTGCCGCCGAGGGGGGCAATGTTGACGATGGTGTCCTATCGGACGGGGGGCGGTCAGCAGGGGAATGTGCAGCGCGATACGATCCGGATTGTTAAATCCGCCGTGCCCTATGTGGCTCAGGTGACGAACCATGAACCGGCTCGCCATGGGTCGGATGGGGAAACCTTAGAAGGGGCGGTGTTGCGGGTTCCGAAGTTGCTGCGCACCCGCGATCGCGCCGTCACCACCGAAGACTTTGAAACCCTCGCTCTCCAAGGGGGGCAAGGAGCGATCGCCCGCGCCCGCTGTCTCCCCACCGTCAACAAAGAACAGGCCGGCACGGTGGAACTCGTCCTCGTCCCCCAACTCGCCATCCAACGGATCACCGCAGGCTACGGCACATCCCCCGCCGAACTCAGCCTCACCCCCGCCTTAATTGAATCCACCCTCGCCTATCTCGATGACCGTCGCCTCCTGGGGGTGGAAATCCGCTGCCGCGAGCCGGACTATGTGGGGGTTTCCGTCCATATCGAAGTCGCCCTCGAACCGGAGTATCGCGAACCCTTGGCCCAGCAACATATCCGCACCAGTCTAGAATCCCAACTCTATCGCTTTCTCAACCCGGTGATTGGGGGGCTAGAGGGCCAAGGGTGGGAGTTTGGCCGGCCGGTGTATGCCTCCGACATCATTAACCTGTTTCAGGCGCAGTTGGGGGTGCGCTATCTCGGCACAATCCAACTGTTCCGCCTAACCCGTACCGCTGACGGGTGGGAGCGCACCCTTGCCCAGGAGTCCCATGTGGCACCGGGGGCTTTGGGGTTAATCTGTTCTTGGCGGGATGAGGTGTTGCGTTCTAGCCATGTGATTAGCGTCATTTAGCCGGTGATTGTCTTGTGTTTTGCCCTATGGATTGATTGGTTATGACCCAAACCCGTGATACATTTCCCATCCGGATGCAACTGACGGCGATGAAATTGCCGGAGGGTCGTCATCAAGCGATCGCCGCCAGTCATGATCAACGGTCTCAAGTCACCCTAGCCGCCCCCACGGAAGAGACCACCCCCCAAGCTTGCACCTTGGTCATCTATCCCGGCGAACCCAGTGAACTCCTCGTGCGCCTCGAAAACCTCACAGCAGACCCCCTCCGGGTTGCCCTTGAGGTGCTCGGAGATTTTCCGGCCCACTGGTGTCAGGTGGGGGGCGAAGGCAATGAAATTCCCCCCGCTGGCCGGATGGAGGTGGTGCTGTATTTTCAGGTGGCGGCGGATTTTTTTGAGTCGCCCCTGGGGCCTCCAGCCGGAACCCCCTTACAATTGGACTACGCGGGTCAGTTTGTCGCCACCTACACCACCACCACCGGGGGACAACCGACCCAGCAGGCGGCGGAGTTTCAGGTGTTGGTGCGGCCGCGGAGTTTGTATTTAGATTTCTTGCCCGATGTCTACCGGGAGGTGGATTTTGTCGGCCGGTTTCTCAAGATTTTTGAGCAGGCTTTTGAGCCGGATGTGCAGATCCTCAATAGTTTGTGGGCGTATTTACATCCCCGCACCGCACCGGATGCGTTGATTCCGTTTTTGGCCTATTGGGTGGGGTGGCCGTTGACCCCCCAATTGTCTTTGACGACCCAGCGACGGTTGATTGCGGGGGCTTTGCAGTTGTACCGCTGGCGGGGAACGCGGCGGGGTCTCAAGCATGCGATTCACCTGTTTACCGACTTGCCGTTAGAGGTAAATGGGGGGGAAGATCCTGCGATTCAAATTACGGAGATCGGGGGGCGGGGCTTTGTGCTGGGGGAAACGCGCTTGGGTCGGGGGGCGACAATGGGGGGGGGACAGCCCTATCATTTTGTGGTGGAGTTGCGATCGCCCGCCGCCACCCCGATTGATCCTGACCTCGTTCGTAAAGTTATCGAACAAGAAAAGCCAGCTTTCTGTAGTTATGAACTATACATAATAGGTGAAGATACGGGGGTTTAAAGCCCTTTATCAAAGTGGATAAAGGGCGATCGCTGCGATCACAACAGTTAAAAGTCCCATCAGTGGTAATTGTGCAAGGTTTGTGTTGGAGCAAAAGGTATGATTTCGGATTGGTTTCCCCCACCCCTACAACCGTTTCAGCGGTTACAGGTAACCGATGGTTTGCTGATGAATGCGGAGCGATGGCAACTCGCCCACCGGTACCATCGCCAAAGCCATAGTTTTCACTATCAATCCCTGTATCAGTCCGGCATTGTCTATGGTTTGGGGGTGCGGGTGATGGTCGCACCGACGGAGGTGCGATCGCAATATCAAGATGGTCGTTGGCTCGAAATTCAGCCGGGGATGGCGATCGATCTGCACGGTAATTTCATCGTCGTCACGGAGCCGATTTCCTTCCGCCTCGCCTCGGAAAACTTCACCCCCACGCCCCTACCGGTCTATCTCACCATCCGCCATGTAGACCCCGATTCCCTGACCCGGAAATCGGTTTCCCCCCTGGTCAAAGAAACCTTCCGCATTGATGAAAAAACCACCGCCCCCCACGCCAACGAGATCGAACTCTGTCGGCTCCTCTTGCCATCGGGTGGAAAAACGGTGACGCTGCAAAATGCCCCGGATGTCTTTCATCCCCAGATTAGCCAACCCAACTTGCTCCAGCGGGTGTTAGTGCGCGCCCGTCCCCACGGCAGTTTAGTCCTGGGCCGGGGGGAGCAGACCCCTGATCCTGATTTCCAGGCATTTGGGGATTTTCTCGCCAGTGCTGTTTACCAATACCCCCACCTCAACGGCCATCTCGATAGCACGCCCCACCGCCTCCACCCAGACCATCCCCCCACCTGTGATTTTCTCTATGTCCGCAATCCAAGCCCCTGGAGTGAATTGGAGATCGGGGGACTGAGTCGGCATTTGGAAGCGGGTAAGTTGCTCTGTGTGGAGTTGACGCAGTGGGATGATGACCTGAGCGAGTCGATGGTGCTGTATGGGGAATTGCAGCGGGCGATCGCCGAAGCGGAACAAGACCCCAGCTTAACCGCCGTCCGTCACGAACTGGCCACGGAATTTCAAGCGATCCAACACCAGATCCTCGCCCAGCTTCAGGTCAGCTATCCGGTGGTGGCGGATCTCGCGGCCCAATTTCACACCCCCGTCCAGGCCATCTTGAGCACCGCCCATCCACTCCGGTGTGAACCGTTTACCTTTGCACTTCTGCCCACGATTGAGGGTCAGCCGATTTTCATGGCGGCCGGGGGTGGAATTGTGATCATTCTGGGGGATCTGACCTCGGCTTGGCGGCGCGATCGCACCTTCCCCCTAGGCACAGCCACCCTCCGCGAAACCCAAGAACTCGGCATCAACCTACTCCATTTCGCCTGGCGACGACAGCAACTGATGGAATGGCAACAGCACTTTAACGTCTCCGTGCCGCCTGCCCTGATTCAAGATGCGATCAACCCCCTGAGCGCCAGCCTGGAAAAAATTACGGAGTAATTTGAGCCTGACCCTATGCCTGTTCTTTCCATTCGTCGCACCTTACCGATCCTGATCGTGACCCCGATTCTCGTCACGATCGTTTTGAGTGGCTTTCTCTCCTATGTCAATAGCCGCAAAGCCGTGGAAACACTGGCGCTCAAAATTAGCCAGGGGACAACCGACTCCATCAAAGAGTATCTTCGGGCCGTCATGGATAAACCCCAATCGGCCCTGAAAGCCTCCACAGCAGCCCTCAACCCGGATCAATTTCAAACCCCCGACGCAATTATCCAACGCCTGTGGGATGTGACGAACCAACCGAACCTTGTGGATAATTTGTATGTGGGTCAAAGTAACGGTCACTTTTTAGGGATTTTCCCCTGGTCGGATGGCAGTCCTTCCCTGGAAATCCGTAGCGAGGAGACTGCGCCTCAGTTGACGGTCTATCGCCTCAATGGGGCGGGGGAACCGACGGATCTGCTCGAAACTCGGATCTATGACCCCCGTGAGCGTCCTTGGTATCAAGCGGCTTTGGCCTTGGAGCCGGGCCAAACGGGATGGAGCGAGGTGTATCCCTATGCCGCCACAGCAGAACTGGGCATCACGGCGATCGCGCCGCTTTATGATCAAAACCGCTCCCTTTATGCCGTCTTTGCCATTGATGTCAGTCTGTCGGATATCCAAGGGTTTCTACAGACCTTGGATATTAGCCCCGCCGGGGAAGCGTTTGTGATGGATCGTGACGGCCAGATTATTGCTACCTCAACGGAGCAATCCACGGCGCTGGAAACCGGTGATGATCCCGAACGGGTCTTGGCCCTTGAGTTGGATAATCCCAATCATGCCAATCTGATGTCACAACTTCAGGCGCATCTAGAGGGGGACTGGTCGAATGCTGAGACGGCGGAGTATTTCCCCTTGATGGTCGATGGGGTCAAGCAGTTTGTGGGTATTGTTCCTTTTCAGGATGAGCAAGGCTTGGATTGGCTGATGGTGGTGGCGATTCCGGAGACGGATTTTCAGGATATTATTTTGGCGAATACCCGTTCAACGGTCTTGATTGGGTCGATTATTGCGGTGTTTGCGATCGCCCTCGGACTCGTGGTGGCGCGTTGGCTTGTCGTTCCCATTGAACGCCTCAACAATGCGGCCCTGTCGATCGAAAACAATACCTTTCAAAGTTTTACCCTCGATGCGATCGCCAAGCGTCAAGATGAACTGGGAACCTTAAGCCAAGTGTTTCAACGCATGGGCCAGGTGATTATGTCCAGTCAGGCCAGTTTGCGCGAACAGATGGACGAACTCGAAGCGGAGATGGCGAAGGCAAAGCGGCACGATAGTCTCAAGCCCGGTGCGCTCAATCTGGGGACGGTGGAGGGTTTATTGGCGCGATCGCGTCAGCACCGCGCCACCATCCGCCAGAATCAAGACATTGACCTCCCGTCTCTGTTAAAAACGGTTCCCTACTTTCACTATGTGGGGAGGGCGGAGATTGAAACCCTGATTGCCATGGGCGATCGCCAAACCCTGCCGGCCAAAACCATTATTTTTCGCGAAGACGAACCCGGCGACTCCTTCTTCGTAATCCTGTCCGGTGCAGTAGAAATTTACGTCGAAGCCCTCGATAAATTTCTCACCACCCTCTCCCCCGGCAGCTTTTTTGGTGAACTCTCCCTCCTCCTCGGCATTCCACGCACCGCCACCGTGCGCACAACCCAGGAAACCACCCTGTTTTGCCTCAGCCAAGCCGGGCTGCGCTATCTCCTGCAACAGCACCCAGACATTGGGGAACAAATTGCCCAAGCCCTCCATACCCACAAAGCAGAATTGGAATCCCGCCAGGATCTACTCATGACCGATGCCAACGATGCTGCCAACTTTACCGCCAATCCCTTGACCTGGATTCGCGGTCGCATGAACCGAATTTTTGGCTCCTCCTCGACCCAACCCTCCTCCTAAACCATGGCAGAGAATTTAATTGATACTCACATTTTCCCCAAGGAAATTGACTTTCAACCCGGTGGCCCGCCGTCCGGATTTGATGTGGAAGTAGTCAATGACAGTGCCGTCTTTGCGGGCTTTCAACTCGAAGTGCAGGCCGCAGGCACGACCAGCAATCGCCGTCCCGATTGGTATCAAATTTCCCCCGAAGTCAGTTCTAAAACGCCCCCAGGCGATACCACTCATTTCCACATCACCTTATTAGACAGTCCAGTGCCGGGGTTTGTGGGGCTGATGAACATTACGGTGCGGGTGTTTTCCTTGGAGTTGCCCGATGAAGACCGCGAGGTGATTCGTGTCAATGTGCAGCAGGGTAACATTCCGATTCCGCTACACCTGAGCCTGCCGATTCAAGACTTTCGTACAGACCCTGGCGAACAGATCGAAATCCCGGTGAAGGTGGTCAACCCAAGTCAGTTGACCACCTTAGCCACCGTGCGCCTCCAGGGGTTAAATGCCAGTTGGTTACGGCAGGGCAGTGAACGGCAGGTGGAGATTGGTGCAGGTCAAGAGGAGACGGTGACGTTTATTTGTCAGTTGCCCGACATGGTGCAGACCGTCAGCCAAGACTATCCCCTCACCTTTACGGCCACCCATAGCCAAGGGCCACCGGCGGAGGCGATCGCCACTCTCGACGTTAGCCCCGCCGGTAAACTCCTCTTTCGCACCACCCCGGAAGAGCGATTGGTGCCGGCGAAGTGGGGTTGGTTGCCGGGTTGGTATGCGCCCCCGGTTCACTATCAACTGGAACTGAATAACAGCAGCAACCTAAAGCAGGAAGTACGGGCCCAGTGGCATAACAGTGACGAATTAAAGGGGATTCGCTGCCAGATGACCCCGGATCTGTTGGCGATCGCCCCTGGCGAAAAGGGCGAGATGACCCTGGAGGTCAAAGCCCGCCGTCCCCTCCTGGGGCTGCGCCGCCTCCGCAATCTAGAAATCGGCACAATCCTTTCAGACCAACGCTTAGGAACCTCCACCCCCGGCCGAAAATACATCAAACTCCGGATCGCCCCGATCATTCCCCTCTGGATGTTTCTGGGCGCGATTCCCCTGCTCGCTTACTTCCTCTGGACATTGTCATGGCTGAATCCCAATAATTCCAACTATGGTCACCAGGCCGCCGTCAACACCGTTGCCCTTGATGGCTTGGGGAATAAGGTGATCAGTGGCTCGACGGATCAATCGGTGCGGCTCTGGCAAGTGCCGGGCTTTCTCGTGCCCTGGATTCGTCAGGATATGGGGATTCTGGGGGCAACGGCGAAATCTGTGCGGGTGGTGCAATATCGCCCGGTGGACAATAATCAGGTGGTGGCTGGTTTAGAAAACGGCGACATTCAAATTTGGGATGTGTTGTCGGTGGGGGATCAGCTCGATAGTTTTTTCTATCGCAAGGATGACCGGGTGTTGGCGTTGCAATATAGCCAGGATTCGCGCTGGCTTTACAGTGGCCATGGCAGTGGTTTGGTGTTGCAGTGGGATGTGGAGCATGATTGGGGGGAGTTGGCCCGCTTAGAAGCGGGGTTTCGTGATCCGGAGCGATCGCGCCAATTCGACTTTGCAGTCTATGGCTTGAGTTTTGTCGATTCTGAGGATCAACAGTTGGCTGTGGCTGGTCGGTTTAATCAACTCGTCCTCTGGGAGTTAAGCACCGATGCGATCGAAACCCTGCCCTACCGCGCCGGGGGCAAGGACGACTATATTCTCAGCATCGACAGCGCCGAACTTCGTCCCCATCTCCTCGCCACAGCGGATAACCAAGGCTGGATCACCCTCTGGAATTTAGACACCTGCCTGACGAGCGATCGCCCCTGCGAAATCATGGATCAATGGCCCGACGGCCATGGCGGCAAAGCTGTGCAGAGTGTCGCCCTCAGTGCTAACGCCTGCTACCTCGTCAGCGGTGGGGCCGATGGTCGTGTGATGTTGTGGCCCCTCAATCCCAACGGTACTCGCGCCAACCAATACAACCAAGGCATTGAAATTGATCGCTCCTTTCCCAGCCGCCAAGGCAATCGCTTTTGGGGCGAAAAACTCTATCCCACGGTGCGCAGCGTCGCCATTCGACGGATTCAGGAGGTGTTGCTGATTGCCAGTGGCAGTGAAGACACCCAAGTGCGGGTCAGCACAGCGGAGCCTCTGCCCCAACTGGGTTGTGATCTGCCGCCGCACTCCCAAGGAGAAGAGTAGTCATGACCATGGAAGACCTGACCGAGACGCGGCGGAATCATCTTAATGCGATTGGGGGCCCTTTTGGGATTATCCTCAATCCTTCCGGGGATATTGTGGCCATGGCAGGCGGCAGTTGTACCTTGAGTGTGACGCTGATCAATGAAGGGGGCCGTAATCCCTTGGTCAATGTCATGATTGACGAAACCTCCCAACCGGTACGGCAATGGTGCCTCAATCCGGAACAGCGTTTGGCCCTGGGCGATCGCCAAAGCAGCGAGATCATCTTTGATATTCAACTCCCCCTCACCATCGCGCCGGGCTATTACCCCTACGTCCTCGTCATCGATGCCCCCGATCACTACCCCGAAGATACCCCGATTCTGATCGACGGACGCATCCAAGTGCAGCCCTACGTCCAGGAAGTCCACCTCGCTAGTGATCCCACCTTTCTGATTCAGCCCTCCACCTCCGCGATCCAGCCGGTTCCCCTCCAACCCGGCCAGAGTCTAGAGGTGCTGATCTTGGTGCAAAATCGTTCCGATCGCGTCGATCGCTTTCGCCTTGTCTGTCCGGATCTCGACCCATCGTGGTACGAGATTGAATATGAAGAGGGTGTGTCCGTGGGGGGCATCATCACCACCGAAAGCAGCCTAGAACTCAACCCCAATGATCAGGGGGAAATTCGCTTGATCATTACACCGTCATCCGACACCAAGGCGGGGGTCTATGCACCGACGATCTACATCCGCTCGGTCAATCAACCGGATTTAGCCCTCCTCGATGTGATCTATTTCCGGGTGTTGCCGGTGTATCTGCTCACCACTGAGTTAGTGGTGATTGTGGGCAATATCAGCAGAATGAATGGGCAATATCTGCTGTTCCTCAGTAATGAAGGCAACACCGATCGCACCATTCGCACCCAGATCAGCAGTGTCAAAGATGAGGCGGTCTGCACCTTCACCCTGTCACCGGAACAGGTCTTTCTGCCGCCGGGCGGGTCAGCGGCGATCACCCTAGAAATTGCACCGAAATACCGCTGGAAACAGCCGTTTTATGGACGGGTGATTGATTTTGCCCTGGAGCTTGAAGACCTCAATGAGCATCCCCTGCTCAACGATCGCTTTGCCGGAACGTTGGTGTGGGATGGTCGGCCCTGGTGGCAATTTTTATTGGTGATCCTGACGGGGTTGGGGCTGTTGGGGGTTTTGATTTTTACGATTTGGCTGCTCTTACCCCGGCCGCCGCGATCGCCCAATATTCTCGACTTCTATCCCCAACGCAACTACTACAGCGAAGAAGACAACAAAGCTGTGCGCCTCAACTGGCAGATTGCCAACCCCGAACGCTTGATGACGATCCAAGTCGAAGGAGCGTCCCCCGATGGGTTAATTCTTAGCCGCGCCGTCACCTACAACTTCACCGAGGGGATTCCGGAAGCCCTCACGGACTACTGCACCCTAGCAGAAGTCCTGCTCTGCGCCAATGTGCCCACCGATGCCCGCGCCGCCGGTGACTATATTTTTGAATTGACCGCGACCCCCATTCCCCAACGGCGACGGAGCTTACTGAGTCGGATCTGGCGCACCACCCTCCAGGCCGCCAAAGAGCAAACCAACGTCATCCGCATTACCGGCATTCCCATTCCCCGTGTTATCCAGTTTGGGGCGACGGCGACGAACTATACAGCGATCGCCCAATCCCCAACCCGTCCGGACACATCGCCCGACGACCCCCCGGCGGAGAGTCCCATTAACTTCAGAACCCCGATCTTCAGCATTCAACCCCCCCACAATGCCAACGGCGACCCCAACGTCGTCGTCAATCCCCCGGAACCCGCCACTCCCGCCGCCCGTCAACCCGATCAACCCGATGATCCGCCGCCGCCCTTCGATGGCATCCGGCTCAATTGGTCGATTACCGCTCCCCGCTACATTAAAGAACTCCGCCTCGTGGGTCGTGATGGGGAAGGCGTACCCGTGACGGACGTGATCACCTACGATTTTCGAGACGGCATCCCCGCCGCCCTCGCGGATGTCTGTGGGTTCACCACGCCCCCCCCCGATCCCGCTGTCCCCAATCAACCCGCCGCCGCTCAATTAGTCTGCCAATCCGTCCCCACCGCCGTTCGCAGGCCGGGAACCTACACCTTTGAACTCACCGTCATTTCCACCCAACCCACCCCAGAACCCCCCCAACCCACGGTGACCGATCCGATTCAAGTCCTCGCCGCTCCGATTACGATTGCCGCCTTGACGATCAACGGTGAAGAAGCGCTGCCGAAATATGTGCTGGCGTTGCGGGCCGGTCAGCCGCTCCTCCTCACGATTGGGTGGGAGGTGATCGGCAGTGAAGATATTACCGTCGAACTTTTGCCCTCGCCGGGCAGTGTGCCCAATGTGGGGGCGATCGCCTATCCCCTCAGTCAGGAGCCGGGCACAGAGGTGATTACCCTCCAGGCCACCAATGGGGCGGGGGATGCGGTGAGTCGTACCGTCACTATTGAAAAAACCTTGGTCGAAGCGGCTCCCGGTGAATTGCCTGGCGCACCGGGCGCACCGGCGGCAGCACCCGCGCCGGGAGCGCCCCCGGCTGCACCGGGCGCACCGGGTGGGGGCCCGCCCGCACCACCGTCCGATGAAGCGCCGCCCCTGCCCACACCCCGAACGGGTTCGCCGCCCGTCCCCCCCGGTCGGAATGCGCCACCGCCGTCGGAACTGCCCCCCACCCTATATTGAGGAGCCTGGAGTCCCCTATGTTGCGCCGCTTGCGATCGCTGTTTTTGTTTAGCCTCACTGCCCTGCTGATCCTGTTTTGCCACAGTGCCGCCAGTTGGGCCTATAAAAAATCCCACCTCGCCCAGGTGATCGACACGAAAAGCTGTATTGGCTGTGATCTGCGATCGGCTCCCTTGGGGGGGCGGGATCTGCGGGGCGGTGATTTGGAAGATGCGGATCTGCGCCAAGCCGATTTTAAAGGGGCCAAGCTCGAAGGCATTAACCTCTTGGGGGCGAATCTGTTGAGGGCTGATTTCCGCAATTCCAACCTGGGGGCGGCCAACTTGACAGGGGCAGATCTGACCGAGGCCCTGCTGCCGGGGGTGTATATGTACCGGGCGGATCTGGAAAATGCCACCCTTGACCGGGCGGACTTAGAGCGGGTGAATCTGACCGGTGGGAATTTGCAATCCGTGGATGCGATCGCCACCAACCTCGAAGACAGCACCCTAAAAAACACCGACCTAACCCGCGCCAACCTCCCCCAAGCCAGCTTAATCAACGCCAATCTCGAAGGAGCCAACGCCACCGGAGCCAACTTTGTCGAAGCCGATCTCAGCAACGCCACCTTCAAAGATGCCACCCTCAACGGCGCATTCTTCGGACAAGCCACCCTCTTTCGCACCAATCTCAAAGGCTCCACGATCAACAGTGAAACCGTCCTCGACAGTAAACATCTTTTAATTTGGGAACTGGTGAACGATCGCATCCTCGGCCGCGATTTGGCCCGCGTCGATCTTAGCGGCGCAAATCTAGAAGGGATCAACTTGGTCGGGGCTGATCTCACCGCCACCGACTTTTCTGCGGCCTATCTCTTCATCGTCAACGCCCAAGCCGCCCAAGCCCCCGAATCCCAATGGCCCGGAACCTCCCTCAACTACGTGGACTTGCAAAATGCAGCATTACAAACTAGCAACTTTTTCGGCGCGGAAATTCGCAACTCGGATCTGCGCGGAGCGAATCTGCGGGACAGTGATTTGGGCAATGTCCGCTTCACCGCCACGGATTTGCGGGGGGCAAAACTGGAACTCGTGAACCTGCGGGGGGTGAACTTTGAACCCGGAACCTTGGTGGATGCGAAATGGCAAACGGTGGCGGATTTGGTCAGTCGCGGGGCAGAAGGTCGTAGCGTCCAAGACCTGGATCTGAGTGAGGCGAATCTCGCGGGGATGAACTTTCGCGGTGCGCTCCTCAATCGATCCAATTTGCGCGGGGCGAATCTCCAAGGGGCAGATTTCACCAATGCCCGCCTCACGGATGTGGATTTAACCGGAGCGGATTGGCAGGGGGCTGTGTTGAAGAATACCTTTGTCTGTCGGACGCGCTTACCGGACGGTGCGGAAACGCCTTGTGGGATGCGGACGTTGACGATTCCCATTGAGGAGGCACAGTAAAACTATTAAGACGCATGAGGAGAGGGACGATGAGAGCACGCTATGATTTGGGGCTTGGTGTGGTGGCGATCGCACTTCAGGGGATGACCCTCATCGGGATCGCCCTCCCCACGAATGCCCAAGAAAAGCTTGTGGACTTTGACTATTGGGCCAGCCTCTGCCAGACCCTGCGCGTCTCAGCGGACTACGAAGGCGCGATCGCAGCCTGCGATCAGGCCGTGGGACTCTTTCCCGAAGACCCCGAAGCCTGGAACGATCGCGGCGATGTCCTCTTTGCCCTGAATCGCTTTCCCGAAGCCCTCGTGTCCTATGAACAGGCCCTGCGCCAAAACCCGACGGACTCCCTGATTTTGGCCAAACGCTGCGCCACCCTGACGGCCCTGAACCGCAACGATGATGCGATTACCGCCTGTGAAAATGGGCTAGAAATTGATGGGGATTGGCGGGACGAAACCCCAGCGATCGCTTGGTATCATCGCGGCGTTGCCCTCAGTCAGTCCGGGAAAATCGCCGAAGCCCTGGAATCCTACGATTGGGCCCTCCGCAGTGACCCCGCCTATTCCCCCGCCCTCGCGGGCCGCTGCCTCGCCCTCGGCCAGCTCAAGCGTTTTGAATCCGCCCTCGCCGCCTGCGATCAATCCCTCCAAGCCAATCGCTGGGGCACGGAAAGCCCGGCCCTGGGGTGGCTGCATCGGGGGCGCGTCTTAGCGGCAATGGGGCAATTACAAGGGGCCCTCGATGCCTATAACGATGCCCTCGCCCTTGACCCGGACAATGAGCGGGCTTGGACAGAGCAGGGGGTCGTGTTGGGGCGTTTGGGACGGCAGACGGAATCCCTCGCGTCCCACGATTGGGCCCTGGGCATTGCCGAAAACTATGCCTACGCGCTGACGAATAAATGCACGAGCATGAATCGGTTGGGGCAATATGAAGAGGCGTTGGCGGTGTGTGACCAAGCCTTGCAGGCGGGCGATCGCCAATGGGGTGAAGACGGCCCCGCCCTGGCCTGGAATCAACGGGGCAACTCCCTCGCCGGTCTTGCCCGGTACGAAGAAGCCCTCGCCTCCGTCAATCGCGCTATCTCCCTCCGAGCCGACTACACCGAGGCTTGGATTAACCGTGCCGTGATCCTCTGGCTGTTGCAACGCTATCCCGATGCCCTCGCCGCCACTCAATACGCCGTCCAACTCGATCCCCAATCCTCCCGCGCCTGGTACAACCAAGGGCGGATTTTAGTCTCCCTGGAATCCTTCGGGGAGGCCGCCGCCGCCTATCGCGCTGCCTTGGTGGGGGATGTGGCCCTTGGGGGGCAACCACAGGCCGAAGATATTTGGGTGAACCTGAGCGCGGTGCTGTGGCGGTTGGGGAATTATGGGGAAGCCATTAGTGCGGCGGATGCGGCGATCGCCCTCGACCCGGAATCTGCCCTCGGCTGGTACAACAAAGCCCTCGCCCTGATGTCGAGCCGTCAATACGATGCCGCCATTGATGCCTATCAGCAAGCCCTCCAGTTCAACCCCAGTGATGCGAATCTCTGGGCGGGGATTGGCATTACCTGGCGACTGTTGGGGCAATATCCCGAAGCGATGGTGGCCCTCCAAAAAGCCCTCGAATTAAATCCCGACCACGACGCAGCCCAAGCCAATCTTGAGGCCGTCATGGAGGCGATCGCCACCGAGCAAAATCAAGCCACCACGCCCTCACCATGACCGGAACCCTCTACCTTGTCGGCACACCCATCGGCAACCTCGATGACATGACCTTCCGGGCGGTGACCACCCTGCAAAGCGTGGACTGTATCGCCGCCGAAGACACCCGCCACACCGGCAAACTCCTCAAACATTTTCAGATCACCACCCCCCAAATCAGCTACCACGAACACAACCGCCACCACCGCACCCCAGAATTAATCGCACGGCTCCAAGGCGGAGAGGCGATCGCCCTTGTCAGTGATGCCGGGATGCCGGGTATTTCCGATCCGGGCTATGAATTGGTGGCGGCCTGTGTGGCGGCCCAGCTTCCCGTCGTGCCGATTCCGGGGGTGACGGCGGCGATCACGGCGTTGGCGGTGTCGGGGTTGCCCACGGATCAGTTTGTGTTTGCGGGTTTTTTACCCAGTAAGTCCAAGGCGCGGCGCGATCGCCTTGCTGCGATCGCCGGCGAACCCCGCACCCTGATTTTCTACGAATCCCCCCATCGTCTCCTCGCCACCCTAACGGAGATGGCGCAGAGTTTCGGCGCAGATCGCGAGGTAGCGATCGCCCGTGAACTCACCAAGCTCCATGAAGAATTTTGGCGCGGCTCGGTCAAGGGTGCGATCGTTCAGTTTGAAACCCATCCCCCCCGTGGAGAATTCACCCTGATCGTCGCCGGAGCCACCCCCACCCCCCTCCCCAGCACCGACACCGAACTCACCGCCGAACTCCACGACCTGATCACCCAAGGCATGACCCCCTCCCAAGCCAGCCGCCACCTCGCCCACCTCACCCACCACCCCCGCCGCCACCTCTACCAACTCGCCCTCACATTGAAGAAACCCGAATGAAGACTCATTGCTCACACGAAATCCGGATCAGAGCCTTTGATTAGGACAGGCAAGGGGCTTAAGCCCCTTGTTAGGACAGGCAAGGGGCTTAAGCCCCTTGTTCCAGAGTCTCTGAATGTTCTAACCGCTCTGGCTCGTGCTATATCTGCGAATAACGGTTAATCTTTCGGGGGGGTGCGGATTTGGCCGAGTTGTCTGAGGGCCCATTTGGCGGTGGCTTGGACATCGGGGTCGGGGTCGTCGGTGGCGCAGTAGATCAGTTGACTGAGTTGGGCGATGAGTTCATACATGCGGGTGAGATCGCGGATGGCGTTTTTGCGCACTTGGGCGTTGTCGTCTTGGAGGGAGAGGGCGAGGGCGCGGTTCATGGGTTTGAGGGTGCGCACGCCGATTTGGGAGAGGGCTTCGAGGACGAGGCTTTGCTGCTGGGAATCGGATTCGAGGAGGAGATTCACCAAGGGTTGAACGGCTCGCGAATCGGCGCGTTGGGCGAGGTTCCAGATCACTTGCCGACGTTTTTCGCCGCTGCTGGTTTGTAAATCCCGAATTAATTCTTCGACTACGTCGGCTTTGGGAAGGCTGGAGGTGGAGATGGGGAGGGAGGAGCGCGGCTGGTAATGGCGGGGGGCGGCGATGTTGGGGAGGAC
>NZ_JAQMTY010000083.1 GCF_028330765.1 Spirulina subsalsa CS-330
CTAGGCACACTTGGGTGCGTTGGCTTCTCAATTTTAACACAAGACTGAATTCAGTCGTCTCCCGTTGGTCGGTTTATTTGTTGGCAAAAATTCATCTCACCGCTAACCTAACGGTGTAGCGGGAGTCCTCTTTTTGCATTGAAGATAGAGGGTGCGGATCGGGTGACAATATACCGAATTTTCAGGGGGGACGGGTCAGGGGAGAAAGCGCGATCGCACTCTTTCCCTTGGCCCGTCCCCCCTCAATAGGGCGAAATCAGTCGAGGCGCTCAGACGATTCACCCCGGCTCACTCTTGATATTATTGGAATTTCTCGCCAGCCCGATGCACGGCCTGTTCAAGTTCATTCCAAGCATTCTCAAACCCGCTTTGTAGATCTTGCCAGGCAGATTCACTCGATTGCTGGATTTCTCCAAGTTTTTGAGACACCGCCTCACGCTTGCTGTTGAGTTCGCTCAACGTGTCATTGTATTGTAGTTTCGCGTCGGCTTTGGCTTGGTCGGCCTTGGCTTTTAGCTCGTCAATTTGAGCGTTGAGCTTATCGAGTTGCGTTTGGACTTTGTTTTCGTAGTCTTGCTTGGACAGGTTTTGAAGTTGTTGGGTCGTCATAAATGAAGACCTCCTAAATGAGTGTTTGCAATTGAATTATTTCAATCTGCTTACACTGTAGCGATCGCGCCCCCCTCCCTCACTCCATCATTGGAGGGAAATCATCATCCCCCCTAACCCCCAAACATCCCCCGGAAGAGTGAGCCAAACATTTCAAATGGAAGAGCAACCCGAAGGAATGACACAGGTTAAAAACGCGACTATTCCCCCCCTGGCCAAGGTTCCACGCGACCGCCGAGAGCAGTGGCGATCGCCTCCGTATTCGCCACCAGCATTTTGATATAGCTGTCGCCGTTGCTGCCCGGTGCGCCCAGGGAATCGGAATAGAGAGGTTGATCCGCGAGGGTGACTTGGGCTTCCGTGGCGACGGCTTGGATCAGGGAATCATTGATCGTCGTTTCAGCGAAAATAGCCGGAACGCCCGCCGCCCGGATCGCATCGGAGAGGGCTTTGACGGTTTGGGCGCTGGGCTGCTCTTCGGTGCTGATCCCAATTAATGTCCCCAACATCGTCAAATCATAGGCCGCTACATAATAGGCAAAGGCATCATGGGTCGTCACCAGTTGACGCTGTGCGGGCGGGATGCTGGCAATTTGGGCGGTGATCCAAGCGTCAAGGTCTTGCAGTTCAGCCGTTAAGCGATCGGCGTTGGCAGTGAACAGATCGGCATCGTCGGGGGACAGGGCGATCAATTGATCGCGAATTGCTGCCACCATGGCGATCGCATTTTCCGCATCGCCCCACACATGGGGGTCGGGAACCCGTTGCCCCTCATCGTTCAAAGCCAACGGCTCCACCACTTCCCCCACCGCAAATCTTGGCACCTGCGTCCCCACCCCTTCGATCAAGCGAATCAAGGCCGGTTCCAGTTGATAGCCGTTATAGAGAATCAAATCCGCCTCTTCGAGGGCCACCGTATCGCGGGGCACGGGTTCATAAATATGGGGATCATCCCCCGGCTGTAAAATACTGATTAATTCAATCTCATCCCCCCCCACCTCAGCGGTTAAATCCGCCAGAATCGTACTCGTCGTCACCACCTGGGGGAGGGATGAATCCACCGTAACCGCAGGGCTACAGCCCCAGAGGAGGGCGATCGCAGCCGCCCATGAGCATCGGCTCAGACTCCACTTCATGATTCGTTTCATATTCTTTTCATTATTTCTATCATATTCTTTTCATTTTTTGATAGGCTGAACCCTAACACCCTCATTAACGTGGCGATATATCGTTGTTTGCCAAACCCCCCTATGGATCACGCCTTACCCCTCCCAACAGCCGATCGCACCCTCTCCATTCAGCACCTCGCTGTCCGCTATCGCAGCGTCGAAGCCCTCCGAGACATTACCCTTGATGTGCTTCCCGGCCGAGTTACCGGCATCATCGGCCCCAACGGAGCCGGGAAAAGTAGTCTCCTCAAAGCCATGCTCGGCCTGATTCCCACCAGTGCCGGACGGATCGACTACAACGGCAAACCCTTAAAACAGCAACTCGCCCACGTGGCCTATGTGCCCCAACGGAGCCAAATTGATTGGAGCTATCCCGTCACGGTGTGGGATGTGGTGCTGATGGGACGGGTGCGGCAAACGGGCTGGTTTCAGCGGTTTTCGCCCGTCAGTCGCCAAGCGGCGCGGGCGGCCCTCGAGCGGGTGGATCTGCTTAATTTGCGCGATCGCCCCCTCGGTCAACTCTCCGGCGGGCAGCAACAGCGGGTGTTTTTAGCGCGATCGCTGGCCCAAGCCGCTGATATTTTTTGCTTTGATGAACCCTTTGTGGGGGTGGATCAAAAGACTGAAACGATTATTTTTGAAATTTTCGCCGAACTCGCCGCCGCCGGTAAAACGGTGCTCGTAGTCAATCATGATCTAGGCGAATCCATTACGGAATTTAACGATTTAATCATCCTCAATCGAGAATTAATCGCCGCTGGCCCCCGCCCCCAAGTGTTTAATGATCAAACCCTGAAGCGGGCCTATAGTGGCCAAGTGATGTTTTTTGATGGGGCGCAACCCTTCGCAGCGTAAGTCTAATCGTTCGGGTGCATCCCAGTTGTGCAACCCCTCACCCAACCCTCTCCCGCAGGAGAGGGCTTTTGACTCCCTTCTCCTGCGGGAGAAGGGCTGGGGATGAGGGTTCTACCTGGCGAGCAATATGAATCTGCAAAAGTGGGATGCA
>NZ_JAQMTY010000084.1 GCF_028330765.1 Spirulina subsalsa CS-330
CAGGATAAATCAATGGCGTTAGTCGTTGAGCCTAGCAACCCTCTGCAACTCTCGTTGTTTGAGTGGATAAATGGTCAGGTAACTGGCTGTTCAGAATCCCCCACTATAGCCCGTAGGGTTTAGTGGGGGAGTATGTCAAGTATATTGCCCAAGTTCTATCCCCAAACTCACACCCATTGAGACAGTAGCCCTACGGCTGCTCCGCCCAACACGACCCACACCGGGCCAATTTTGAACCGAAAAATGGCGACGGCGGCGAGGAGGACGATCGCAAGGGCGATCGCATCGCCCCACAAGGTCAGCCCCGCCAAGCGCACCGTTACCACCGCCATTAACGCCACTGAACTCGCATTCACCGCATCGAGAAAGGCCGCCGCCCAAGGGGATTGGCGCAATTTGGGAATTAAGGGATTGAGGAGCGCCACAAAGCCAAAGGAGGGCAGGAAAATCCCCACCGTGGCCACGACGGCCCCCGGTACACCTGCCATCAGATAGCCGATAAAGGTGGCGGTGGAGAGGACTGGGCCGGGGGTAAATTGACCGATCGCGATCGCATCGAGTAATTCTGTCTGCGTCAACCAACCGCGCCCCACCAATTCCCCTTCCAAAAATGCGATCAACACATAGCCGCTCCCAAACAGCACCGCCCCCACTTTGAGGAATACCAGGGCAATCTGGCCCAGGGTTGCCCCCGTTGTGGCGGCGGCGGCCTGAACAAGCTCCGATCGCGTGGTTAGGGCTAGCCCATGGGCCGCTGCCACCCAGAGCGAGGCGGTTTTTTCCGTCGGGGGAGTCGGAGGTTGCCGCAGCCACACCATCCCCACCACACCGCCGATCAACAGTGCCAAGACTTCATTCACGCCCCACAGCAAGAGGGGAATCACCGCCGCCGCCACTATCCCCAAGGGGCGAGACTTCACCGCCTTTTTTCCCAACCGCCACAGGGCCGCCGCAATAATCGCCAAGACCGCCGGTTTAATCCCGTACAGCAGGGGCGCGATCGCGGGCACAGTGCCAAACTCCACATACACCCAGGCCAGCAGCCCCGTTAACACCACCGCCGGCAGCACAAAACAGACCCCCGCCACCACCAACCCCGGCCAGCCACCATAACTAAACCCCACATGGATCGCCATTTCTGTGGAGTTGGGGCCGGGGATCAGGTTGGTGGCTCCGAGGAGGTCGAGAAAATGCTCGCGGGTGAGCCAGCGTCGCCGCTTTACCACTTCTTCATCCATCAGGGCAATGTGAGCGGCTGGCCCGCCAAAGCCAATCACCCCCAGTTTAAAAAAGAGACGGGCGATCGCTCCACACCGTGACAGACTTGACCCTTGCGATGATGCCATTTGTACCTTTCCCTACACCACAGATTTAGACTCGATTCGCACAAGCGTTCACTATAAAAAAATCAGGTTAAGGTTCGATAAATGATGAGCAAATCCCTCATGCTCAACAACAGTTGGATGGGTTGGGAGGCGATGGTGCGATCGCTTCATGGGGGGCTAAATCAGCACAAAATGCGATGATAAATTTTGTTGAGAAATCGTGCAAGGGCGTTACGTTCAGCGCGATCAGCGTCTAAGGTGGGCCTAGATTCAGCGATCGCGCAGTCTTTGAAATCAGGCGTGACAAACCACGATTAGTGATCCATTTTTCATGCGAATAGTTCCCTTTAAACAGTCTCCCTGGCTCCGATTTATCATCCTCATGGGTGCTGTAATCCTCGCCTTGCAGGTGTTTATCCTACCGGTCTTCAGTCAGCAGCCGGTGACCGTGCGGGTGATGATGCAGGCCCTCGAAGCCCAGCAATGGCAGCCCCTCAAAGCAAACTTTGAAGCACAAAATCCCGATATTAAACTGGACATTGTCGCCGGGCCCAACGACACCAACCTCGTCGAAGATCTCTACACCTCCGCTTTTTTGCTGGGGGATTCTCCCTACGATTTAATCTATCTCGATATTGCTTGGGTTCCCAAATTTGCCGCCGCCCAATGGCTTGCCCCCCTGGAGCAATATGTCAGTGCGGCGCAACTGGATGACTTTCTGGCCGGTGATGTGGCCGGTGGCCGCTACGATGGGCAACTCTATCGCATGCCGTTTCGCTCCGATGCCGGCATGCTCTACTACCGCACCGATCTTTTGGCGGCAGCGGGCTACGATCCCCCGGCCACCTTTGATCAACTGCTCGACATTTCCCAAGCGCTGCAAGAGAGCGGCGCGGTGCAATGGGGTTATGTGTGGCAAGGGAAGCAATACGAAGGGATTGCGGCGATGTTTGTGGAAGTGTTGGCGGGCCATGGGGCGTTTTGGATTGACCCGGACAGCCTCGAAGTGGGGTTAGATGCCCCAGAAGCGATCGCCGCCCTAGAATTTCTCCGCGCCACGATTCAAAACGACATTTCCCCCCCAGGGGTGACCACCTACGCCGAAGAAGAAACCCGCCGCCTTTTTCAAAGTGGTGATGTGGCGTTTCTGCGCAATTGGCCCTATGTGTTTGCTCTGGCTGCGGATTCTGATCTGGCGGGGCAATTTGCGATTAAGCCGATGGTCCATGCGCCGGGGGAAAAGAGTGGCGCTTGTCAAGGCGGTTGGGGGTTTGGCATTTCAGCCACATCGCGCCATCCAGAGGCAACCTGGCGGGTGATTGAATACCTCAGCAGCACCGAAGCCCAGCGGGACTACATCCTTGAGACTGGCTATGTGCCGAGCCGGATTGAACTGTTTAATGATCCTGAAATCGTGGCGAAATATTCCCATTATCCAGACTTGCTCGCAGTGGTGCAAAACTCCACCCTCCGCCCCCCGATCGCACAATATGCCCAAGCCTCGGATATTCTCCAACGCTTTCTCAGTACTGCCCTGACGGATCAACTGACCCCCACGGCAGCCCTAGAAGCCGCCGCCCAAGAAACTCGTGCCCTATTAGGACGGGCGGGGTAAGGTGCGATCGCACCCATTCCCCCCAGATCCCTGCTGTTATCCCCACCATGCCCATGACCCCAGACACCCGCCGCCAACGCGAAAGCCGCACCGGTTGGATTTTAATGACCCCAGCCCTGATGATTTTGGCCCTGGTCTTTGCCTATCCCATCCTCCGCGCCTTTTGGCTCAGCACCTTCACCCAAAACCTCGGCACGCAACTCAACGCCGAATTTTCCGGCCTCACCAACTATGCCCGCCTGATCGGGGATAGCCGCTTCTGGCAAAGCCTCTGGAACACCAGCCTCTTCACCGCCTTCAGCATCAGCCTAGAATTGTTGATTGGCCTCGTCTTTGCCCTGATTCTCAATCAAACCTTTCGCGGTCGGGGCTTAGTGCGCACCGTTGCCCTAATTCCCTGGGCCTTACCGACGGCGGTGATGGGGTTAGCCTGGGCGTGGATTTTTAACGATCAGTTTGGGGTTGTGAATGACCTTTTAATCCGCCTCGGCTTCATTCAAGAGCGAATCACCTGGCTCGGCGAACCCACCCGCGCCATGCTCGCCCTCATCTGCGCCGATGTTTGGAAAACCACGCCCTTCATTGCCATCCTCCTCCTCGCCGGTTTGCAATCCATCCCTGGCGACCTCTACGAAGCCCATGCGATCGATGGTGCGTCCCCCTGGCAGAGTTTTCGCCACATCACCCTGCCGTTGATCGCGCCTCAGATTCTGATCGCGCTCTTGTTCCGATTTGCGCAATCCTTTGGGATTTTTGACTTGGTGCAGGTGATGACCGGTGGCGGGCCAGCGGGGGCCACGGAAACGGTGTCCATCTATATCTATGCAACGGTGCGGCGTTATCTTGACTTTGGCTATGGGGCGGCGCTGGTGGTGGTGACGTTTTTGATCTTAATTGTGGCGGTGCTCTTGACGGCAGGGTTACTGTCGAAAACCCGTGTCAATCTCACTGGGGATTGATCCGGATCAACGGAGCGATCGCACCCATGATCCACCAACCCGATCCTGCTTTGCTGACCCTTGTTTTTCTTACCATCATGACTGCTCAAAACACCACAACTCCCCCAAAAAAAATTCCCACTCAGCGCATTTTGCTCTGGGTTGGGGTGGCGTTGATGTTGCTCTTTTGCCTCGCTCCGGTACTGTGGCAGATTCTCACGTCGTTTAAGACAAATCCTGCCATTTCAGCGATTCCGACGGTTTATATTCCCAACGGTGATCAATTAACGATCGCCCATTATTTCAGCTTAGGAAATGAATTTTTACGCTATATCTTGAATAGTTTTTTGGTGTCGTTGGTGTCTACGGTGGTCTGTTTAGCGGTGGGTGCTCCGGCGGCCTATGCCCTGGCCCGATTAAAGATTCCGGGTGAGCAAATTGTCCTGGCGATCGTGCTGGTGGTGAGCTTGTTTCCCTATGTGCTCTTGTTCTTAGGCTTGTTGGAAATTGTCAAGGCAGCGGGGTTGGGGAATAATTACCTGGCGTTGATTGTGCCCTATACGGCGATTAATTTACCCCTGACGATTTTAGTGTTGCGCAGTTTTTTCCAACAGTTGCCCAAGGATTTAGAAGATTCCGCGAAAATTGATGGTTATCAAACCGTTCCGATGTTGCTGCAAATTGTTTTGCCGATGACGATCCCGGCGTTGGTGACAACGGGAATTTTAACCTTTATTTTTGCGTGGAATGAGTTTATTTTTGCCCTCACCTTTATCACCCGATCGGAGCTGCAAACGATTCCCATTGCAGTGGCAAAACTGGGGGGGGCTTCGGTGTTTGAAATCCCCTACGGGCCGATCGCAGCGGCCACGGTGTTAGGAACGATTCCCCTCGTGTTGTTGGTGCTCTTTTTCCAACGGCGAATTGTCCAGGGGATTACGGCTGGGGCGGTGAAAGGATAGGGCGATCGCTCTGTCCCTCTACCCCCTACACAATGTTTTGAAATTTAGTCTTTTGCTGGCAAGAATTATGGCGCGTTTAGAACTACAACATTTACGAAAACAGTTTGCTCCCCATGTGATCCCGGTTAAGGATATTAGCTTGACGGTGGAGGATGGCGAATTTTTGACCCTGTTGGGGCCGTCGGGGTGTGGTAAATCGACGCTGCTGCGGTTGGTTGCAGGTTTAGATCAGCCGACCCACGGCCAGGTGATCGTAGGGGGGACGGATTTAACATTTCAACCACCGGGCGATCGCAACATGGCGATGGTATTCCAAAGTTATGCCCTGTATCCTCACATGACGGTGGCGGAAAATATCAGCGCATCGTTGAAAATCCGCAAGGTGGCAGCGTCGGAAATTCAGCAGCGGATTGGGGTGGTGTCGGAAAAGTTGGGTTTAAACCATCTCCTCGATCGCAAACCCGGTAAACTTTCCGGGGGACAGCGGCAACGGGTCGCCCTGGCGCGGGCGTTGGTGCGGAATCCGGAGGTGTTTTTGCTCGATGAACCCTTGAGTAATTTGGATGCCCTGTTGCGGGAACAGGTGCGCGAAGAGTTGAAACAGATTTTCAACGCCCAAAATAAACCCGTGGTCTACGTGACCCATGACCAAACCGAGGCGATGACGCTATCGAGCAAAGTGGCGGTGCTCCTTGATGGAATGGTGCAGCAACTCGACCCGCCGAGCCGGATCTATACCCATCCGGCGAATCGGTTTGTGGCGGGCTTTGTGGGCAGTCCGCAGATGAATTTTTTAGAGTTGAATTGTGAAAATTCGATGGCGCGGGTGGGGGCATTTTCGATCCCGGTTCCAACCGAGGTGGGGGAGCGATCGCAAATTGATCTGGGCATCCGTCCC
Source organism: Spirulina subsalsa CS-330 (assembly GCF_028330765.1). Taxonomy (GTDB): domain Bacteria; phylum Cyanobacteriota; class Cyanobacteriia; order Cyanobacteriales; family Spirulinaceae; genus Spirulina; species Spirulina subsalsa_A. Next base: position 5,739 of record NZ_JAQMTY010000084.1, read on the forward strand.
GAAGATTTGCGCCTTGCCCAGGCGGACGAAACGCCCACCTTTCGGGGCCGGGTAACATTAGTGGAAAATTTTGGGCGCGAACAATTGGTCACTGTCCAAGTGGCGGCAACCACCACGAAAATCCGGATGGTGATTCCACCCGATCAAGAGTGGGATGAGCAGGATATTGCCGTGGTGCTCGAACCGGCGAAGATCCATTGGTTTGATTCTAAAACGGGCGATCGCGTCACCAGTTCCGTGGCGTAACCGGGTCTACTCGATGCCAGCGTGTTCCGCCGTCAAGGTATAGGTTTGGGGCAGTTGGTCAGCAAAATCGTCTAGACCAGACTGGGGCACACCATATTCAAAGCCAGCCCCCAGGACGTGGTGCAACTGGCCGAGTTCTGGGGACGAAAGAGGCTGAATCGCAGCCAAAAAGTCTTGATCCCCGATCTGGAGTGCAATTTTCGCCAGCACCGCCCCGAACCCATAGGCTCCTCCGCCATCGGTATGGCGAGCGAGGCGAATCAAGCGGCGCAAACTGGGGGCATCGCCGGCGAGACTTTGGTTAATTAAGCGGCCATAGTCAACGGGGATGAGCAGGTCTTCGAGTTGCGATCGCGTAATTTCCACCACCTCAATCTCCGGCGGCGTGGAAGCGATCGTCCGGTGGCGATAGACCAGCCCCCCGATGGCGATCGCTCCTCCCACCGTCACGAGCAATCCCCCCCACAGCAGCAGTTCACGAATTTTCATCTCATCCCGTCCCGTTAAACACAAGGCATGATCCTCAGATCATGCCTCAGCCTGACAGTTGCAGAGGCGATCGCGTGAATTGAACGGGATGGGCAGGCGATCGCAACCCCCCACAGGCCCCAGACCCTAAAGCCCCGGCAAATTCAGCCCACTCGTCAATTCTTCCATCCGCCCGCGCATTGTTTCCGTCGATTTATCATAGGCATCCATCATCGCTTCAAACACCATCGCCGAAAGCGTTTCCGCCCCAGTCTCAAGCGCCGCCGGAGTAATATTGACGCGACGAGGCTCTTGATTGCCACTCAGCACGACCGTCACCGTACCGGCTTCGTTATGGCCCTCAATTTCCATTTGCTCTAGTTCATCTTGCAGTTTTTTGGCATCCTGCTGAACCTGTTGGGCTTTTTTGAAGGCCTCCGTGAGTTCCTTCATTTTACCGAGACCAAAACCAAATCCTTTTCCTTGGGTCATATCAAATTCTATGTAATTGGTGTCGAAACATTAAGCAGTCTCTGCTTGTCGATTTTGACATACTCTCCGACCTAACGGCGAGGGGGAGGGTTCAAACAGCAAAGCAGGCTGAATCGGTTGACCATCGCCTCCCTTCCCCGTAGATGCCCCAACCGCTTGGCTGTTTGAGCCGTATCCCCGTCCCGTCCGCAAACCACGGGGCAAGGGAGACCGCGCCCCTCAGATCGTCTGGAACTCACCGAGAACCTTCACCTCTGGCCGCAATCGTAAAGACCAATGGTGTTCCACTTGCTGTTGAACATGGTGGATGGTTTCAAAAATATCCTGGGCTTTGGCATTGCCACAATTCAAAATAAAGTTGGCATGCCGGTGAGCGACTTGAGCGCCCCCAATCTGGAAGCCTTTCAAACCAATTTGTTCAATTAACCAGCCCGCTTTATAAGATTCCGGATTCCGAAACACACTGCCACAACTGGGAAGATGATAGGGCTGAGAATTTTTCCGATTTTGCAAGTTTTCGTTGGTGGTTTCCATCACGATCGCCCGTTCCTGAGTGGGTTGTAATTGAAAGGTGGCTTGCAACACTAGGCGCTTATCCCCCTGTAAGCTCGAATGGCGATAGCGATAGTGGAAATCACTGGCCCGTAAGGTGACAATGTGGCCATCGGGGTTGAGCACATCGGCTTGGACGAGGGAATCCGCAATACATCCCTGGTGCGCCCCGGCATTCATCACCACCGCTCCCCCCACCGTGCCCGGAATGCCCACAGACCATTCCAGTCCCTGCCAGCCTCGTTTAGCAGATCTCCAGGCTAAACGGGGGATCAATTCTCCTGCCCCAGCGGTCACTTGACCCGTTTCATCATCGAACACACTCAGGCGCAGATGGCGGGTGCTGACCACAAGACCGGGTAGGCCGCGATCGCTAATCAGTAAATTTGAACCTGCACCTAGGATCGTGGTGGGCAGGCTGCGATCCTGGGCCCAGGCGAAACAGGCTTGCAGTCCTTCGCGGGTTTTGGGTGCAGCGTACCATTCTGCGGGCCCACCGACTCGAAAGGAGGTGAAATTGGCTAGGGTGACGTGGGGGCGAATTTGGCATTGGCCATCGTCAAGCCAAATGGGTTTGGGGGTGTAGGTGGTTGAACCGGGATAGATATAGGTTTTCGTTGTCAACGGAAGATCAGAAGACAGGGTCATGGCCGGATATGGTGACACGCTAAGTAAGGACGGGACGAGAGCGAAGCCTGACGGGATGAACTAAGGCAAGAGTCTACAGGACTCTAGATTGCGTCGTTATGTAAGAGTTGGGGGATGATTTGATTCAGGTTCCCTGCACCCAAAAATAAGGCAAAATCTCCTGCGTGGAGAAAATTCTGGAGAAAACTTTTCAGTTCAGTGAGGGAAGGCTGATAGATGACCTGTTGGTGATGGTCAGCGATCGCATCGGCAAGCATCTGACCCGTAATTTGAGGATTCGGCGGTTCACCGGCGCTGTAAATATCCGTCACAATCACCACGTCTGCATCCCGAAACGACTGGGTGAATTCCTCTAAAAAGGCCAAGGTGCGGCTATAGCGATGGGGTTGAAAAATGGCAATAATCCGGGGGCGATCGCTCCCCTTCACCAGTTCCTGAATCCGGAGCTGCGCCGCCGCTAGGGTCACCTGTAGCTCACTGGGATGGTGGGCATAGTCATCAATCAAGGTGATCCCATCGACAACACCCCGCACTTCAAAGCGACGCTTGGCCCCAGCAAACGTGGTCATCGCAGCGGCCAACACCTCAAACTCAATGCCCAACTGACGCGCCACTGCGATCGCCGCCAAAGCATTACCAAGATTATGTTCCCCCAACAACGGAACCGTCATCCTGCCGAGGGCGATCCCCCGTTCCCACACCGTTGCCGTCGTACCTTCGGCCCCATACACCACATCCGATACGGTATAGGTCGCCAAACGTTTCGGGTCAGTACTGTAGGTAATGGACGGAGCCAACTGTTCACGCACCGTTGCACAATCTGCACAGCCAATCAACACCTTAGTCTGGCGGGCAAAGGTCTGGAAAATATCCACAACCTCTGACAAATCTTGATAATGATCGGGATGATCCAACTCAATATTGGTGACAACCCCAATCGCTGGACTCAACTTGACCAGCGAGCCATCCGACTCATCCGCCTCCGCCACCAAGTAACGGCTTTGACCCAATCGCGCATTGCCGCCGATCGCATCCACCTCCCCACCCACAACCACCGTCGGGTCAAGACCCGCCATCAACAACAGATAGCTCACCAAACTACTGGTGGTCGTCTTCCCGTGGGTTCCCGCCACAGCAACACTTTCATAGTCCTGCACCAACGCCGCCAACACATCGGAGCGATGGAAAATCGCATAGCCCCGATCCAGCGCCGCACAATATTCTTGGTTTTCTGCCTGAATCGCCGTTGAACATACCACTTGGGGCGCTCCGAGGTCGGCGGTTGAGGGTACTGAACTGATCCCCTTCGACGCGACACCCACCCCTCCAACCCCCACGGCCACGGGCTGAAGCTGCGCCGGACTGTGAAAGACTTCCAGGTTGGCAGCGGCTTGCTGATTAAAAATACGTGCCCCGACAGACTCTAACCGCTGGGTAATATGGGTAGACCGTAAATCTGATCCTGATACTGGCAACGAACGTTTAGCCAGGATGTACGCAAGGGCAGACATTCCAATGCCGCCAATGCCGATAAAGTGAAAGGGCTTTCCCTCAAAATCAACTGTTTTGGACATTAACTCTCCTTACACACCACACACCGAACGTTATCGCCGGGATAACACGCGCTATATTATCAAGAATTGTGAATCTCAGCGAATTTATCTCTTGAATCTTCCCCTCTTTATAAAGGGTTTGCCGCAGGTTAGGCAATAACACAGGTCAGAAATCTGACTCATTATCCCCCCGCATCAATCTCCAAAAATCATGCGGCCCCTTGACCCCGGATCAATCCCCAATGATCGGGGCATTTTTTCGGGTTACACGGTGCGATCGCACCCTTCCCCCTGCAACACCATAGAGGTAGCGAACCGGCCCCCTAATCTTCTCACTCAATGGGCTAACCCACCTGATTTATGGATTTACCCACCCTATTTTTCGTCGTCAGGAAATTTCATTCTCATGCCGCAGTCCTCCCCCGCTCCACTCCAGAAGAACCCCCTCTGCACCCCTGAAAAGTGACGCGATGGCAAGAGACACCCCCCATGCCCCATTTACCATCCCCAGCCGCAACGTCCCCAAACTTTTTCTGAAGGTGGACGCTGGATTGGCCAGCCTTTGCGATATGATTTGGGGTATTAAGATTCGTTTAATGTTATTGAGCTTAGAGACAGAGGGCAAGACGCAGTGATTAGAGTAGCAATCAATGGATTTGGACGCATCGGACGGAATTTCCTTCGGTGCTGGCTTGGACGTGAGAACTCCCAGCTAGAAGTCGTAGGCATTAACGATACCTCCGACCCCCGCACAAACGCTCACCTCCTAAAGTATGATTCCATGCTTGGGAAGCTAGACGCAGAAATTGATGCCGATGATAATTCGCTGACTGTCAACGGTAAAACGATCAAATGTGTATCCGATCGCAACCCGCTTAACCTGCCGTGGAGTGAATGGGACATTGATCTCATCATTGAATCCACTGGGGTTTTTGTGAGTGAAGAGGGTGCATCGAAGCACATCGCGGCTGGAGCCAAAAAAGTCCTGATCACCGCTCCCGGTAAAGGCGGCAATATCGGGACGTTTGTGATGGGTGTCAACCACCAAGACTACGAGCACAGTAAGCAAAATGTCGTCAGTAATGCCAGTTGTACCACCAACTGCATGGCCCCGATCGTCAAAGTCCTACATGACAACTTTGGCATCATCAAAGGTACGATGACCACCACCCACAGCTACACCGGAGATCAACGCTTGCTCGATGCAAGTCACCGCGATCTTCGCCGTGCCAGAGCCGCTGCACTGAATATTGTGCCGACGACCACTGGTGCTGCTAAAGCTGTGGCCTTAGTCATCCCTGACATGCAAGGGAAGTTAAATGGGATCGCGCTGCGTGTGCCGACTCCGAATGTCTCCATTGTGGATTTAGTCGTTCAAGTGGAAAAAACCACCTTTGTGGATCAAGTTAATGAAGCCCTAAAAGAAGCCTCGGAAGGGCCGATGAAAGGGTTTTTAGGGTACAACGATTTACCGCTGGTATCTTGTGACTATCGCGGCACTGATTACTCTTCGATCGCTGATGCCAGTCTGACGATGGTGATGGGCGGCGATATGGTGAAAGTTGTGGGCTGGTACGACAACGAATGGGGCTATTCTCAGCGCGTTGTGGACTTGGCTGAACTCGTTGCCGAGAAATGGGAAGGCTAATCCCGATAGCTTGAGTTTATCTCAAGTCCCGATCTGTCATTCATGGTTCTCAGGACGCTACAGTGAGCGTCCTTTTTTGATGGCTAATTTTAGCCCCTTGCTCACACCTATAACAATCCTATTTGATTCATGAACAGGCAAGGGGCTTAAGCCCCTTGTTGATGAGGAGATAAGATCTTCGATTGATTTAGGATCGCTATAGCAATCCGCCGTAACCCACTGATTAAGGTATGTCGTGATCCTAGCGGTTAATGCCGAGCATGATCAAAACCGCAATGTGGCGTTGTTATCAATGGGATGGGTGGCGCTGAAGGCTTCGAGCATTGAGCGGACGTGGGGGGGAAGATCAGGGAAGGAGAAGGTGCGATCGCCCTCTGCCATATCGGCCCAGAAGGATTTTAAGTGATGGGCGGTGGTGATCATGTCCTCTCCCTGTAAATTCAACGGCGGCAAGCTGACAAATCGCGACATAAACGGAAATGAATTTTCTTCGGTGCGCTGACGGGAGGCGGCGGGGAGATCGTCCCAACCGGGGAGCGATCGCAGCCGATAGGATTTCATCTCTAGGCGTTGATCGCCCCCGTCGTCGTGGAGTTCCAAGACGCGATAGGGATGGGGATAACCCACGAGGGAGCCGGTGAGAATTTCCGTGATCCCGTCCGCTGTGGCCACATCTTGAATGTGAAGATGGCCCGTGAGGACGAGTTTCACCCCCTGGGTGCTGAGGTACTGGCGGAGGGGGGCGGCATCATCGAGCATATAGCGACGGCCGAGGGGGTGGGTGGATTGCTGAGGAATATGCTCAACGGTATTGTGATGGATCATGACGATCACGAAGCGATCGCGCCACTGGGGTAAATTCTCCCGCAACCAATCCCACTGCTGCGGATCTAAACAGCCCAACTGCCGACCCTCTGCGTCAAATTGATTGGAATTCAGGGCCACCAGTTGCACCCCCGGCATGATCTCGCGACTGTACCAAAGCTGCTGTGGATCATCGTAGCCAAAGGGTTGATACAGGGCCGCAAATTCATCTAAGCCAATTAACTCATCATCCCCCATCGGCTCCATCACATCATGATTCCCAGGGATCACATACACCGGAAAGGACACCTTTTGAAGCCGTTCGATCAGCCAGTGATGATTGTCCCGTTCGCCGTCTTGGGTGAGGTCACCCGGAATCAGGAGGAAATCAAGCCCCAATTGCTCCAGGTGGGCGAGCATGGCCTCAAAGGCGAGGATGCTGGCTTCGACGAGGTGAAAACGGGGTTTGGTTTGATCAATTGTGTGGGGCAGGGCGATATGGGGGTCGCTGGCGATCGCAAAACGGCACAGTTGAGACATAGGCAGGTTCATCATCCCCAGCAGATCAACCCTGTCATTATATCGATCCCCTGAGGGGTTCCAGGGGGTGATCCGTCGTCTCACGCAGCGGATTAGGGCGCGATCGCGCTTCTGGTGATGTCCCGTCAAACCCAGTCCCTCGCGTTACCAGACGTTACGGAAGTATCAAGTTCTTTAACAGAAACGCCCAGAAGCTTCAATCACCCCTCTAGGCTAAGAGAAGCGCATTTTTGGAACGCCCTTATTGATGGAAAAACAAATCATTCAAACCGACCAAGCCCCCGCCCCGGTTGGCCCCTACAACCAAGCGATCGCCGCCACCGGCCAATTTCTCTTTGTCGCCGGACAGATTCCCCTCAATGCAGCGGGGGACTTGGTGGGCGGCGATGATGTGGCGGCCCAAACGCAACAGGTGATGCAAAATCTCGCCGCGATTCTGGCCGAGGCGGGCGCAACATTCGAGCAGGTGGTAAAAACCACCGTCTTCCTGACTGACTTAGCGGACTTCACCACGATGAATGGTGTTTATGCCACGTTTTTCAATGAAGCGAGTGCCCCCGCCCGTGCCACGGTACAAGTGGCGCAACTGCCCAAGGGCGTTAAGGTCGAGATTGATTGCATTGCTGTTCTTTAAGTCTAATGTAAACGAATGTAACAATTATGCCGTCATGACAGCCTAGCGGCTTGACAGCCCTCAAACCCTTCGCTTACGATGGCATAGCATACCCGGGTAAAACTTCTATGAGCATCAAGATGCAAGACAAGCAGAAAGTAACTCTGTACTTACCTCCGCAGATGCACCGTAGACTCAAGATCAAATCTGTCGTTGATGAAGAGTCCATGTCCGCATTAGTGGAAAAGGCGATTCAGTTCTACCTGCAATATCCGGAAGCCGTGGCAGAAATCGAAGCTGCTAGTGGCCAACGGGGTCAAACCCATCGGGTTCATACCTGTCCGGACTGTGGCAGCGCACTGATCCAGCGGGATAACGAATTAATGTCCCTCCAAAATCAACCCACCGTGTTGACAGACGAACTTCCCGATGACATTGCAGTGGGTAACCCCCACCCGTCGATCCAGTCCGAAGCTGATTCTCACGGTGAGGAAAGTCTCGTTCCCTGTTAGGTGTTGGGGTTGGCAATGCTAACCGACCGCAAGGGGAGATCCCATCGAGTCGTAACATTCAAAGGTCGATTCACGATGAAAGAAGAACTGAGCATTCTCATCAAAGCTCAATATCCCCTGATCTACCTCGTCACTCCTGAGGAAGAACGCGCTGAGCAAGCGATCGCGAAGATTGCCAAAGCCGACACCCAACACCAAAGTGTGTTTGTCTGGACGATGACGCGGGGCATGACCGAATATGGTCAAACGCGCACCACGCCCCAAGGCAACACGATCTCGCCGGAAGCTGCCATTCAATGGAGCATCCAGCAACGGGAACCTGGACTCTATGTATTCAAAGACCTCCATGATTTCATCTCTGGGGCAGGGGTGAAGCGGGCGTTACGGGATGCGATCGCCGCCTTCAAAGGAACCGAAAAGATCCTGATCTTGATGTCCCCCATCCAGGATGTCCCCATCGAACTCGAAAAAGATGTGGTCGTATTGGATTTTCCCCTGCCCACAACAGATGAACTGCACCAAGTCCTGACCCAGCAACTGAGCCGCAATCGGGCGAAACCCCCCAGCGCCGATGTGCAAGAAAAGCTAGTCCGCGCCACCCTGGGGCTAACCAAGGACGAAGCCGAAAAAGTTTACCGCAAAGCCTACGTCAAAGCCCAGCGACTCACCGATGCGGAAGTTGAAATTATCCTGTCGGAAAAGAAGCAACTGATTCGGCGCAACGGCATTTTGGAATACATCGAAGAGGACGAAACCCTCGATGCGATCGGCGGGTTAGAAGAACTCAAACATTGGCTCCGTCAACGCTCCAACGCCTTCAGCGAACGGGCACGGGACTACGGACTCCCGCAACCCAAGGGCATGTTAATTCTGGGTGTACCCGGTTGTGGAAAATCCCTAATTGCCAAGACCACCTCTCGCCTCTGGGGTTTGCCCATCCTGCGCTTGGATATGGGACGAGTTTACGATGGGTCGATGGTGGGGCGATCGGAAGCGAACCTGCGCAATGCCCTCAAAACCGCTGAATCGATTTCCCCCGCGATTCTCTTCATTGATGAGTTGGATAAGTCCTTCTCCGGTGGCAGCGGGTCATCCGATTCTGACGGCGGTACGTCGAGCCGGATCTTCGGGTCATTCCTCACCTGGATGCAGGAAAAAACATCCCCGGTGTTTGTGATGGCGACGGCGAACCGCATTGAACGGTTACCGGGTGAATTCCTCCGCAAGGGGCGATTTGATGAGATTTTCTTTGTGGATCTCCCGACCCCGGAAGAGCGGGAATTAATTTTTAAAATTCATCTGTGCAAGCGGCGTACCGAGATCGATCGCTTTGATCTCAGCCAGCTTGCGAAGATGTCCGATGGTTTTTCTGGTGCAGAGATTGAGCAGGCAATTATTGCCGCGATGTATGAGGCATTTGCCCAAGACCGCGAGTTTACCCAACTCGATATTATTGCGGCACTTAAAGCAACCTTGCCCCTGTCTCGCACCATGACTGAGCAGGTCACAGCCCTTCGTGATTGGGCGCGGCAACGCGCTCGACCTGCGGCAGCCTCCAGTGCTGAATATCAGCGCTTGGAGTTTTAACAAGCTTTCTTCTTCCTCCGGGAAGGAGCAAAGGCTAGCCCTGTGCTAGCAGCCCGATCCAGACCAACGCGATTGTACTCCTTAAAATTCTCATGCCAGAGGCGATCGCATCCTTTTCCTAACTTAACTGTCGTTTTAATTTTCAAGAGGAAGTCCAACATGTCTCATTTCAGCACCTTACGTACTAAGATCACCGACGCAGAAATCTTGCAAAACTCGTTGCGCGATCTCGGTATTACCACCAAAACCAACGCTGATGTTCGGGGTTACAACGGTCAACAAGTTCGTGCTGACTTGGTTGCCGTGCTCGATGGTGAATATGACCTCGGCTGGTCTGCCAACAGTGATGGTACGTTCGACCTGATCGCAGATCTCTGGGGCGTGGCTAAAAAGCATAATCAAACCGAGTTGATCAACTCGATCAACCAAAAGTACGCCGTGAATAAGACTCTGTCGGAAGTTCAGCAACGTGGCTTGAACAACGCCAATGTTAAGCTGGTCGTCCAATAGTCCTGACTTGCGTTCCAAAGCGCCTTAAGGGTTAACTTCATCGGGGGTTAACCCTTTTTTTGTCGTACCGAGTTCAACCCCTTAGTGGCGTGACACAGCCAAAATGATACTTTATTGTAGGATGGGTTAGGCGGCTTAACCTCCTGCCATTACTGCAATCTAGCAATCCGCCGTAACCCACCGATTAAGGTGTGTTGTGACACTAGCCTGGGTTATGATTTCGGCTCGTCTTGAATGTCAAAAGCTCAAGGTGACGGTGCGTTACGCTTCGCTAACAGCACCCTACTATGTGGCACAGCTAAAATGATGATTAATTGTAGGGTGGGTTAGTCGGCTTAAATATAGACTGTAACTGCAATCCAGTAATCCGCCGTAACCCACTGATTAACCTGTGTCGTGACACTAGGGTTTTTGCCAGCGCGACACATCTCCCGCTGCGGTGACGGAGATTAGATCTTGACCCGTGGGGGTGAATTGTAGGGCGGTGACGGGGTGGGGATGGTTGAGGATGGCGATGCGATCGCTGTTGGCCACTGACCAGAGGGTGATCACCTTGCCCGCTGCGGTGGCCAAAAGACGGCCATCGGGACTATAGGCCACCTGTTTCATGGCTTGGAGGCCGCGCTGGTGGCGAATTTCGCTGAGGGTGTTGGCGGCCCACAGGTAGAGGGTGCGATCGCTGCTCCCGCTGGCCACCTGCTGCCCATCGGGACTGATCGCGACCGTTTGCACCGTACCGCCGGGGGTCGCGTTGGCTACCTTATCCCCCGTCGCCACATCCCAACGCTTCACCGTCCCATCCCGACTGCCGCTGATTAACCATTCGCCATCGGGACTAAACACCAAGCTCATCACCGTATCCCAATGTCCTTTTAAGGGGCGCAGGGTTTGGCCCGTTTGGGTATCCCAAAGCAGAATCAGTTTATCGCCGCTGGCGGTGGCGCAGGTGCGGCCGTGGGGGCTGAAGGCGATCGCGGTGATCGGCAAGGGATGGCCGCTCAAGGTCTGTTGCTGGGTTCCGTCCTGAGTCCGCCAGAGGGTGCTGCTGCCGTCGTTGTGACCGATCAGGAGGTGTTGACCGTCGGGGCTAAAGGCCAGGGTTGTGAAGGGTGCAGCGGGCAATGTGTGGGCGATCGCCTGTTGTGCCACATCAACAAGTACCCCATGGCCATCGGTGTGGCGCGTGGCGATCGCATCCCCTTGGGGGCTGATCGCGATCGCGCCTTGGGTGGTGTGGTGCATCGGGAATGTGGCGGTACAGGCCCAGGATTGCAGGCTTTCCGGGTCAGTGTGGGGAAAATCAACGCTATCGGTGAGGCGGGTTAGGGTGTCCCGGAGCGATCGCCCAAACCCCCACAGATTTTCGCTTAAATCCCGAATCCCGGTTTCCAGTTCATGGCCCAACGGTTCCACCGGCTTCACCTCGGCAGACTCGCCCGTTTCCGCCGCGTGGAATGCCTCATATTCGGCATTTAACTCATCATCAAACGCCTCATCATCATCAAAATCATCTTCAAAATTGGCAACTGGGGGAGGTGTGGGCGTGGGGGCGGCTGCTGGGGGCGGGGCTGGAGGGGGGGTAGCAACATCCCAAGGATCAAGGGTGGGGGGCGGAGTTTGGCGAAATTCAGCCCATTGGGTTTGCAGATCTTGGAGGGTGGTTTGCAGATCGGCGATCGCCGGTTGCCAATCCGGCGGCGAGGGGAGATCCTGGACTTGGGCTTGGAGGGTTGCGATCGCCGTTTGCAGCGATTCCACCGTACCCGGCTCCACCGTTGTTATCCCATCCACTTGGCCCTGAATCGTGGTTAAGGTGCGTTCAATATTTTGCCAGCGATGGGTTTCGCTATCGGTGAGGGTGCGAAGCTGGGCCTTGAGGGCCTCCACCACAGTTTTCATCGTCCCAAAGTCTGCCGGATCATAACTATCGCCGAACTGCTGCATCTGATGCTGGAGGTGCTCAACCGTCGCCGTCAAGGGGTCGAGGCTCACCGCGTCGAGTTGAGTTTTGAGATCGTTAACCGTCGTTGTGAGGTGCGTTAGGGTGCGTTGATCCTCTTGATCTTGGGCGGTCTGGGTAGCGAGTTGATCCTCTAGCCTGTCTTGCAGGCTGGCGAGTTGGGTGGGGAGGGTGGTGCTCTGCTGTTCGAGGGCAGTGATGCGATCGCGCACTGATGTTAGTTCAGCCTGATTCACCGGGTGGATCTCCGCCTGCACCTGGGCAATGAGTTCGGTTTGCAGCGTTGCAAGCTGGTTTTCTAGTTCCCGTTGGCGTTGGTGCGATCGCTGATGGGCCAACACATTTAACCCCATAGCGATCGTTAACGGGGTTGCCGCGTAGAGAAATTGGCGCGTTAATGCCGCCGTAATCGTGCCGGAAATCGAGGCCGCGATCGCCACCGATTCAGCCCAAAGTAACCAAGGTTTTTTTTGCATCACAACCCGTTGCAAGAGGATTCAACAACCGTTCTCCCCCCATCTTAAAGGGTGGACTCTCCAGAACAGGTCTCCCATGATAATGTAAAAATTGTCCCGCTCTCCCTTACCCATGTTTGGTTCCCGTCCCCCACAAACCGACTCCGAGCCGTGGAAGTACCGCCTCGACCAATTTGCGCGGGACTGTCGCCCCCAAATTGCCGCCTTGAGTTGGAGCTTTCACCTCGCCAACCCGGAAACCACCGACGTGCTAGGCATTGACCTCCAACCCCAGCCCCACTTTGTCACCTGTCCCCGTCGCGCCGTCGAAGCCCTCAACCAAAACGTGGCGCACCAACTCCAAGAAGTGCTCGGCCTCCTCGATGCCTACCAGCCGGAAACCGAAGTCTTGATCCTTGCGATCGGTGATGGACAAATCAAAATCCTCTTTTTTGAACCCGACCCCACCCCCCCCGAAGCCTATCAAACCCTGGACGAGCCTGTCTTGGAAACCCTCATGGTTGAGCTTGAGGATGAACTCGCCCGCCGCTTTGCGCCTGAGTCTGAGTCAACCTCAGCCGACGCATCTGCCCCTCCTGACTCGCCCGGTTCCTAGTGGCGTGGCACGTCTTAATCGGTGGGTTACGGCGGATTGCTAGATTGCAGTAATAGTCTGTATTTAAGCCGCCTAACCCACCCTACAATTCAGCATTATTTTAGCTGTGCCGTGGCACTAAGCGTGAAAACCGAGATCCGTTCCCGTACCGGCGTGGACTTGGGCGAGGTGTTCGTAGCGTTGGGCGTGTTCGATTAATTCCGCCGCTTGGGCCTCGGAGACCTCCCGTAGTCGTTTCGCGGGGATGCCCACCATGAGCGATCGCGGCGGCACATCCTTCGTCACCACACAGCCCGCCCCGATCATACTTCCCGCCCCCACCGTCACCCCATTGAGCACAATCGCCCCAATCCCGATCAAACAGCCCCGCTCAATCCGTGCCGAATGAATCACCGCCCGATGTCCCACCGTCACATAGTCGCCTAAAATCGTCGGCTGCCCCGGATCACCATGGAGCACCGCCCCATCCTGGACATTGCTATGGGCTCCTACTTCAATCCGCTCCACATCCCCCCGCAAGACCGCCCCATACCACACACTCGCCCCTGCCCCCAGCGTCACATGACCCAGCACCGTTGCTGTTGGAGACACAAACGCAGCAGGGGTTAAATCGGGACTCGGCCAAGGAGAAACAGGGGGAAACTGGGTCATGGACTTGATTTTGAATTTGGCTATCTGACCGTTTTAATTTCGGTTCTGGGGATCGGGGTTAGCTTGTTTTGTCCCGTGTCACTCCCCTAGTATGGAAGATCAGATTTTGTTTGAATCTCTTTAGTTAACGTACCTGATTTAACGCCAAAAACAATGAGTACTGTCCTCACAATTCAAGATGATCAATTTGAGCAAGAGGTGATGCAGGCGGAACAGCCCGTGCTCGCCTATTTTTGGGCGGCGTGGTGTGGGCCTTGCAAGCTGATGTCGCCGTCGATTGAGAAAATAGCCGCAGACTATGGCGATCGCCTCAAGGTGGTCAAGTTAGAAGTTGATCCTAACCCTGAATCGGTCAAACAATGCGCTGTCGAGGGTGTGCCAGCATTGCGCATTTTTAAAGATAAAACTCTGATCGCATCCCATGAAGGGGCCATCACCCGGCCCAAAATTGTGGAATTTCTCGATCAAAATCTCTAATCATGTGAAGATTCTGTTTCACCCGGCGGGCATGGTGCATCATGCCCTATTGCGATCATTTTCCCTGAATTAACCCTCTGAATTATGGAATTTGCCCATCGTCTTCGCTCGCTTCAGTCAAATGTTTTTGCAGATATGGATCGTGCCAAGGGAGAGGCGATCGCGCAGGGTTTGCCGATGATTGATCTGTCGTTGGGATCATCGGATCTCCCCACGCCGCCCGTGGTGCTAGAGGCGATCGCATCTGCTCTGGATGACCCCAGCACCCACGGTTACGCCCTATTTCAGAGTACGGAACCCTTTCGCCAAGCGATCGCCCGCCATTACACCGCAAAATACACCATTCCCATTGACCCCGACAGTGAAGTGCTTCCCCTGATTGGCTGTCAGGAGGGGACGGCCCATTTACCCTTAGCGGTGTTGAATCCGGGAGATTATGCGCTGCTCCAAGATCCGGGGTATCCGTCCCATTTTGGCGGTGTGGCCCTGGCGGGGGGACGGGTTCACACCATGCCGCTCCGGGCTGAGGCGGGGTTTTTGCCGCAATTTGAGGAGATTCCGGCGGAGGTGTTACAGCAGGCGCGGTTGATGGTGTTGAGCTATCCCCACAATCCGACGACGGCGATCGCGTCTTTGGACTTCTTTAAAACTGCGATCGCGTTTTGTGAGCGTCATGACCTCATTTTGGCCCACGATTTCCCCTATGCCGATCTTGTTTTTGAGGGCAGCCCCGCCGCGCCGTCGTTGCTCCAAGCCGACCCGGACAAAACCCGCAGCATCGAGTTTTTCACCTTCTCCAAGTCCTATAACATGGGCGGCTTCCGGATTGCCTACGCGGTGGGCAACGCCGAGATTATCGGGGCGTTGCGGCAGGTGAAGGCGGTGATCGATTTCAATCAATATCGCGGCATTATGCGCGGTGCGATCGCTGCCCTCGAAGCCAATCAAGCGATCGTCAATACCACCGTAGAGACCTTCGCGGAACGGCGTGATGCGATGGTGGAGGCGATGGCGGCGATCGGCTGGCCCGTCAGCACCCCCCCCGCGACGATGTACATTTGGGCGCAACTTCCCCCCGCTTGGCGCGATAACTCCATTGGCTTCTGTCAAGCGTTGGTGCGTAAAACAGGGGTGGCTCTGGCTCCAGGGGCGGGATTTGGCGCGATGGGGGAAGGCTATGTGCGGTTTGCTCTGGTGCATCCGCCGGAAGTGCTGCGGGAGGCGATCGCTAAAATTCAGCCGTTCCTGGGTTAGGCAATGACTCAGCAGACTCAAACCCGGCAAGGGGCTGAGGCCCCTCGCCTTCCACCACTCACCAAGCCCAAAAACTCGGTGTACACTTGAGCCTAGAGAAATGCGGATAGAGGGCGTATGGATAGCATCACCACCAAGGCAAGCGTTGATGCCACGGGTAAACTGACGGCACAGTTAAAAGACATTCCGGCCGGGGATTATGATGTGACCCTGACCCTCACACCGATCGCGCCCCCGGAGCCGCAATTTAGTGATACGGCTGGCCATTGGGCGCAGCGGTTTATTGCGGCGATGGCCAAGGCGAATTTTACCAGCGGCTTTCCCGATGGCACGTTTCGACCCAATCAGCGGATCAACCGGGCCCAGTTTGCGGCGTTGATGACCAATGTGTTTAAACTGCCCTTGGTGCGTGACCCGATCCAATTCGTGGATGTGAATGGGAGTTTCTGGGCGGCGAATGCGATCGCCAAAACCTACCAAATGGGCATCCTCTCCGGCTTCCCCAATCGAGAATTTCGCCCCAATCTCGAAGTCACCAAAATCCAAGTGCTGATCGCCCTGGTCAATGCCCTCGATCCGGCCCCGTCGGGAGTCGATCGCATCCTCTTGCCGCAATACTATACCGATTGGGCCGAAATCCCCAGCTACGGCGAACCGGCGGCCAAATATGCCACCCGCTTAGAATTGGTGGTGAACTATCCCGATCTAGAGCGGCTCCGTCCAAACCAAGCCGTCACCAGGGGCGAAGTCTGCGCCATGATCTACCAAGCCCTGGTATCGCTTGGCCGGATGCCGAAAATCACCTCAAGTGCGATCGTTGCTGCGCCCCCGGCTCCCCGTGCCGATGCGATCCCCGTCGCCCACCAGCGCGAATTTCGCGGCGTTTGGGTCGCCTCCGTGTGGAATATTAACTTCCCCTCGCGGGCGGGCTTACCCACCGCCACCCAACAGCAAGAACTCCGCACCATCCTTGACACGATGGTCAACCTTAACCTCAACGCCCTCATCTTCCAAGTCCGCCCTGAAGGTGATGCCCTCTACGCCTCTAGCCGCGAACCATGGAGCGCTTGGCTCACCGGCAAGCAGGGCACACCCCCCGATCCGTTTTACGACCCCCTCACCTATGTGATCGAAGAAGCCCGCAAACGTGCGATCGAAGTTCACGCCTGGTTCAACCCCTACCGCGCCCAAATCTCCCGCAATACCCCCGTCACCCCGCCCCACATCGATGCCGTCTATCCCAGCGAAGTCCATAACTACGGCTCCGGCCGCTGGATGGACCCCGGCAGCGAACTCGTCCAAAACCGCACCTATGAAGTCATCCTCGACGTGGTTAAACGCTACGACATCGACGGCATCCACCTCGACGATTATTTTTACCCCTACCCCAAACCCGACGAACCCTTCCCGGACAGCAAAACCTACGACCAATACCGCAAAAACGGCGGTTCCCTCGGTTTAGCCGACTGGCGACGGGATAACGTCAATAAAATGGTCAAACGCCTCAGCACCGGTATCCGCGCCACCAAGCCCCACGTTAAATTCGGGATTAGCCCCTTTGGTATCTATCGCCCCGGTCAACCCGAAGGCATCAGAGGCTTGGATCAATACGCCGCCCTCTATGCCGACCCGAAAGAATGGCTCGCCCAAGGGTGGGTAGACTACATCGCCCCGCAACTCTACTGGAAAATCGACCAAGTGCAGCAGAGCTATCCCGTCTTGCTGAAATGGTGGACGGAGAATAACCCCAAGGGCGCACATATTTACCCCGGTAATAATTTGGTGAAGTTGGATAATTCGGAATGGCCGGTGAGTGAGTTTGAATGGCAAGTGAGTCTGACGCGGGATTTAAATCAGAGCAAGGCGTTGGGCAATATTTACTACAACATCAAACCCCTGTTGGAAAATACCCAAAACGTGCGGGAGGTGTTTCGCTCGAAGCTCTACCCCAACCCGTCCCTCGTTCCGGTGTTAAACGCGACAGGGGGCACGCGCCCAGCACTCCCAGCAGCGGTGAAGGCGGACAAGGGGCGATTGTCATGGCAAGCCCCGGCGAATCAAGACCTGTGGGGCTGGACGATCTACGAGGCAGTACCGGGGGGGTGGACGTTGCGCCAATTACTCCCGGCGGCTAGTCGGGCGGTGAATCTTAACCCCGGAACCTATGCGATCTGTACGGTGGATCGCCTCAAACAGGAAAGCGAAGGGGTGATGATTGCGGTGACTTAGCATGGTTCGAGTGAGTGTCGTTGATCCCCTTCCTCAGGGCAGCGAGCGAGGCGATCGCACGACCTAGGATTTCCATCCTCGACGGATACGAAATCCTCACTCTGTTCTCAGTCTCCAATACTATCGAACACATCAAACACCCGCAGCGGGAAGAGGAAAAGGTTCAAAATGCTGCTGAGGGGGCGGGTTACTTCGGTGAGGGTGTCGGAGAAGGAGGCGAGGCCGGAACGGCTGACGATGAGGATGTCTTCGTTGCGGAGGGGGGGGTTGGTGGCATCGTTGACGTTTTCGGCGAAGTCGATGGGGATGATTTGGCGGAGGACAGTGCCGTCGGGGTTGAGGCGAATCAGGGCGATGGTTCCCCGGCGGGCGCGATTGCTAAAGCCGCCGGCGGCGAGGAGGGTCTGATTGAGGGAGGCGTTGGGGGGGACTTGGGTTAAGCCGGGCCGTTGGACTTCGCCGACAACGTTAACGCGGATGCTGTCGGGGGAGAAGCTGGCGGCGGCGATCGCAGCCGTTTCCTCTGGGGTTAAATTCTCGGCTTTGGGGACGATGAGGGTATCGCCTTCTTGAAGTTGCACATCCTGAAGGGCGTTACCGGATTGCAACAGTTCCCACAGGTTGACGGTGAGGGTTTGGCGATCGCCGCTCCCCGTGCGCCGAAACAATTGAATATTGCGAATATCCGCCTGGGGCTTAATCCCCCCCGCCACCTGCAACGCCCGCGCCACCGTCGGGACACTGCTCGGCCCGCTGGCTCCGCCGGGTGTGCCTGCCGCCCCGGTACGAGCACCCCCCGTCACGGTGTAGGGGCCAGGGCGAAACACTTCACCAATCACGGCAATATTCAGGGGGCGATCGGTACTCGCGGCAAAATTCGCATCCCGGAGGCGGGAGAGTTCGGCGAGGTTGGTGGTGGTGGCGGTGGGGATTAGGATCGTGTCGCCGTCGCGGAGGGTGGGATCATCGCCCAGATCGCCGGTTTGCAACAGTTGCCACAGATTGACGGTGAGGGTTTCTTGGGTGGCAGTGCGGCGGATTTCGACGGCGTGGAGGTTGGCGGCTTGGGTGATGCCGCCGGCGGCTTGGAGGGCTTGGGAGAGGGTGGGAAATTGCGTGCCTTGGCGGGGCAGAATGTAGGAACCGGGGCGGCTAATTTCCCCGGCTACGGCCACTTGGAAGGGGCGGGGTTCGATGAGGACGAGATTGATCTGAGGATTGCGGAGGATGCGGGCTTGTTCGTAGCGAGCTGCGATCGCCTTTGCCGCTGCCGTTGGAGTCAACCCCGTGACGCGAAACGCGCCCAATTGAGGCAGGAGGATCGTGCCATCGATCAGCACTTCATGATCGCCGCTGTATTGGGGCAGTTGGAAGGTTTGGATCTGGATGCGATCGCCCGCCCCCAAGGTATAGCTTTGTTCCGGGGGCGCGGTGAGGTTCGGGCGACGCTGTACCGGCGGCGACGGCGCGAAAAACGGAGTAGTCAAGGGTGCAGGGTCACGATCTTGGCGGTCAACCTGTACCGTCACCTGTCCATCCGTCAGCCCTAAGCGTTGATAGGCGTTAGAAATTTGCGCCGCCGCCGCCGCTGGCGTTAACCCCAACACCGTCAACGCCCCCAAGCGGGGCAATTCCACCGTGCCATCACTCAGCACCACAGGCTCGCTGTTGAGCGTCGGCTCAGAGAGAACGCGAATCAAAAGGCGATCGCCCATCTGAATCCTCTGCCGCAGTGCAGGTAAAGGATCAGACTCCGGCACGGGGATCGATTCGCCCGACTGGGGCGGCAGTGATTGCGCCAAGCTAGCGGGCCCAACTCCCCACACCAAGAGCAACAGGGCGATCGTCCCCCGCACGCCGTAGGGACTCTGAAACAATCGAATCGGAGCCATGGTGCAACCTAACAATTAACAACGTCAACTCTACAGCCAAGCCGTATCTTTATGCCGTTATAACAGTTGAGCCAGAACGATTCACCCCAGCACGGGCCACCCCCACCGAGCACCGCAGCGATCGCCCCCAGAGGCCGACGCATTCCCCGAAACCGTCGCACAGATCACAACAGTCTGATCTAAAATTCTGCATACTAGCCCTTTGCGGCTATAGCAGATTGCGAAAGGATGAGAACGCCACTTCCCCCTTAAAAAGGGGAATTGAGGGGGATCTTTGTCTCTCAAGTTTATGAAAACCGCTATATTTCACCTCGCCCTATGTTGAAAATTTGGAAACCCCTCCAAAACTATCTCTTAGTTGCCCCACAATTCCTAGTTTTTTTACTCTTTTTAGTCTTTCCGATTTTAACGATCGTCGTGGTGAGTTTTTGGGAATTCAACGGCTATGCCATGACCCCCGCCTTGATCTTTGAAAACTATCGCAGCATCTTCACCTCTTCGGTTTACCTCAGTACCTATCTCAACACCTTTAAATTTGTCGCCATTGTTTGGATCTTGGCCTTTGCGATCGCTTACCCCGTTGCCTACTTTTTAGCCTTCCATATCCAAAGCCTCAAATGGCAAGTGATCCTCTTTGTGGTCTGCACCATTCCCTTCTTTACCTCTAACGTGATTCGGATGATTTCTTGGATACCGTTTCTCGGTCGGGAAGGACTCTTAAATCAACTGCTGATGCACCTTAATTTGGTTCAAGAACCCGTAGAACTCTTCCTCTTTTCTGACTTTGCCGTTGTCTTGGCTATGCTGCACCTCTATACCCTCTTTATGGTGGTTCCTATCTTTAACAGTCTCGTGCGCATTGACCGCAACTTAATCACCGCCGCCCTTGATTCCGGTGCTGCCAGTTGGCAAGTTTTTAAAGAAATCATTTTTCCCCTCTCCCTGCCCGGTGTTGCCATTGGATCAATCTTTATTGTCACCTTGGTAATGGGCGAATTTACCACCGTGCGCCTGATGAGTGGCGGTCAAGCCTCATCGGTCGGCTATGCCATTCGCAACCAAATCGGCAGTTTACAATACCCCCAAGCCGCCGCCAATGCCGTCATTTTGTTGATCATCACCTTAATGATGGTTTTCGCAATTCTCCGCACCGTTGATATTCGTAAGGAACTGTAGAAAATGCCTCAGAAACGCCCCCTTTCGTTTTACATTCTCGGCGCATTCTTTAGTCTTTTTGTGCTCTTTCTCTACGGCCCAATGTCGGCGATTTTCCTGCTTTCTTTCCAAGGAGAAGAGGGGAATTTAACCTTTCCGATGCGAGGATTTAGCTTTTATTGGATTCAATCGGTGTTTGGTGAACAGCGGATCGGCGAATTTGTCACACCGTTTTTGCGATCGCTCACCCTCGGCCTGATTGTGACGCTCCTATCTGTGGCGTTTAGTGTGATGGCGGGCATGGCTTTTCGGCGTAAATTTACAGGCTCCCGTTTTATCTTTTACCTAACCATCACGAGCTTAATTGTACCCAGTATTTTAGTGTCCTTGGGGATTGGAATTTTCTTCAATGTCTTGGGCTGGGATGTGCAATGGTATAGCTCCGCCTTGGGGGGACATTTAACCTGGACATTGCCCTTTGCCTTTTTAATTATGGTGGGGGTCTTTAATCGGTTTAATCCAGCCTATGAAGAAGCCTCGCGGGATTTAGGCGCGAGTGATTTTCAAACCTTTGGTCAGATTGTTTTACCCCTGATTGCGCCGAGTTTAATTGGGGTGGGGATGCTCAGTTTTACTCTCTCCTACGACGAATTTAATCGCACCTCCCTGATTTCCGGCGAAAACAACACCCTCCCCCTCGAAATCTTCGGGATGACCACCAATGTCACCTCCCCCGCTCTCTATGCTCTCGGCACTTTAACCACACTGTTTTCCTTTGCAATCATCGGGGCAGGATTAGCGACATTCCAAGCCTTAAAATCCTCTGCCCCACCCTCCAACTCTAAAAACTAATCTCCCATGGGCCCGCTCAGAAAATGAACAAGTTAAGCTAACAAATTAGGTGATTAATTTTAGTGATTTTGGAGGGAACGAATGACCTTATTACTGGCAGGTGATATTGGTGGGACAAAGACGTTGTTGCAACTCTTTAAACCCACCGCAACCGGGATTCAGCCGGTATCGGAGCGGCAGCATTATGTTAGTGCTGACTATGAAGATCTCGTGCCGATCGTGAAGGAATTTCTGGCCACGGTGGGTCATCAAGAGGATGGGAGTAGTCCTGCTTATGCCTGTTTTGCGATCGCTGGCCCCGTCCACAACAATACCTGCACCCTCACAAACCTGAGTTGGAAACTGGACGGCGATCGCCTTGGCCAGGATTTGCAATTGGATCAGGTGGCGCTGATTAACGACTTTGCCGGGATTGGCTACGGGGTGCTGGGGTTGCAGCCCGATGAACTCCATGTTTTGCAGGCGGGAATGGTAGACCCCAGCGCCCCGATCGCCGTCTTAGGGGCAGGAACGGGCCTCGGCGAAGCGGTGGTGATTCCCATCGGGCAGCACAAACATCGCGTTTTCCCCACCGAAGGCGGCCACACGGATTTCGCCCCTCGCAACGACCGCGAATACGCCCTCTTGAACCACCTCAAATCCGTGCGCCAACTAGAGCGGGTCTCGGTGGAGCGGGTGGTGTCGGGCATGGGCATTGTGGATATTTACGCCTGTTTGCGCGATCGCCTCATGGTTCCGGAATCCGCCGACATCACCGCCCAACTCAACAGCCCCAACGCCGATGCCGCCGCGATCATCTCCAAGGCGGCCTTGGACGGGCGCGATCGCCTCTGTGGCGAAACCCTCGATCTCTTCATGTCCGCCTACGGAGCCGAAGCAGGTAACCTCGCCCTCAAACTTCTCCCCTACGGCGGCCTCTTCATCGCCGGCGGCATCGCCGCCAAACTCCTCCCCCTGATCGAAGCCGGGGAATTCATGGCCGCCTATCACGCAAAAGGCCGCGTTAGTGGTGTTCTCGATCCGGTGCGGATCTCTGTGGTGCTCAATCCCCAGGTTGGTCTCCTCGGTGCGGGCATCTGCGCCGCCCAACTCGAACCCTAGACCCTTACCCTTACGTCCAGGTCAGCAACCCCTCGCCCTGTGGACTACTGCTGATACATAACCCAAGTTACGAATCTGGCGGGGGTATGAGTGAGCCAGAGGCTCACACTAACAGGCCTGCAATCCTCTGTAATGCGAGCTTCTAGCTCGCTGCCTTGACGATGGAGGGGAATTTAAACACAGGGGAGGTCAACCTTAGAGCGTTGTGGAGAATAGCCCCATGGGAGAGGGGTTTGGGGTGAGGGTGAACAAACTTAAGGGTTTTGAGTATCGCTGACCAGAAATGTTAACCCTGGGCGCTACCGATCGCAACGGGGGAAACTTTCGCACGGTAGAGGAGGGCTTCGCCGTGGTAATAGCCTGCGTAGCGGATGCGAACGATCGCGCCTGGTGTGGCTGTGCCGTCCATGAGTTCATGGATTTTCGGATCGTAGGGGTGTTCGCTGCCGATGGGGGCGATCGCCCTCACTTGCCAATGATCAAGCAGCCGTTCTAGGGGTTTAACAAGGGGAATGATTTTACTGGCGGGGAGGTCGGGGTTTTTGGTGACGGCGGCGACAACGGTGGGCCATTGCAGGAGCCAGGGTTCAAGGATGTGGAGGGCATCACTGGGGTCAGGGGGAGCCGGGGCAGGCGCGGGACGGGTTAAGGGCGATGCGCTGAATTCGGCCAGGAGTTGATCGACGGTGAGATCGAGGGCGATCGCAATTTTTGCCAAGGTTTCCCCGCGACATCGCGCCGCCTGACCGGCCCGCAATTGTCGGATTGTGGCGGGGGAAACGCCGGCGTGGTGGGCCAACTGGCGAAAACTGGGGAGATTCTGTCGCGCCATGTGGTGGCGGAGGCGTTGGGTATAGCGATCGCTCACCGGAGGGGTCGTCATGGCCTAGGCCTCCGTGTGATGGGCTTTCAAGGTCAACGCCAAATCCAACAAGAAGATCGGTTGCGGGGCCTCGTTGTCTCCGTGCCAAAGGGCGACATAGTGACAGAGTGACCCCAGGGGGGTTTGCCGCGCGGCTTCGGGAATGGCTTGGATCGAAGCCCGGTCTAATTCCATCATGTTGGGGAGTTCCGCCACTTGAATCCCCAAAATCCAATCCGATCCCCCCTGCACCAAAATCAAAAACGGATGATTCGGCAGAGGATCAACCGCCCAGGACTGTTCGAGCACCAAGAGGCGCACCGTTTGGCCATCCAGTTCAATCAAGCCCACATCATCAAAGCCCTGATGGAGTTGGGTCGGGCGTGGGCTAATTTTTAACACGGCTTTCATCGGCAGGGCAAAGGAATGGGTATGAACCGTAAACACGATCACCCGCATCCGTTCAGTGTCCACTAAGTCACTCATGACCGTTTTCTCCCAAGGGCGGTGTCCAGGGTGGTGAGAATTTCTTGCTCAATGTAGGGTTTGGTGAGGTAGGCGGCGGCTCCCAATTCGAGGGCGATGGTTTGAAAGCGATCGCGACTGCGGGAGGTGAGCATCAGCACCGGAATGTTTGCCCCTTGGAGATCCTGCCGCGCTGCACTTAAAAACTCTAGGCCATTCATCCGGGGCATTTCAATATCACAGAGAATCGCATCCACCGAACGACCACTGCGCAACTGTTCCAAGGCTTCTAAACCATCTTTGGCTTCAATCACCCGCTTGCCGTGGCGTTTGAGCATCAAACTCAAGGTTTGCCGCTCCGTTAGGGAATCATCCACCACGAGGATGGTGGCAATGGGGGCGGCGGTTTCCACGGGGTCGGGG